>NZ_JBWJVM010000070.1:0-48303 GCF_056428985.1 Streptomyces sp. CA189
AATCCAGCCCCTCCGGCGTTTGAGGAGCGGGGGTTCCGGGGGCTGGCCCCCGGGGAACGGTGGAAGGGCGGGTAGGGGACCCTCGCCCCGCAGGGCAGCCCCCCGGGACAGCCGTCCCGCATTCAGGACTGTCCGCCGGCTGCCTAGACGCCGGTGCGGATCCGGCGGCGGGTGCGCTCCCGGCCCCGGCGGGCCGCCGCCGGGGAGAGCAGCAGCACCCGGAGCGGGGGCAGGCGCAGCGGGCGGGCCGGGAGCTGCGCGAGCTCCACGACCTCCAGCTCCTGCGCGCCGACCCTCGGCACCGAGCCGGCCGGCGTCCCGGCTCCGGCGGCGAGCACGGCCGCCGGGGCCCCGCCGCGCCGGCGCACCGAGCCGGGGGTCAGCGGGCGTCCGCCGACGTGCAGGGCGACCGCGGCCATCGGGCCGGCCACCGCCAGCAGCAGGCCCCCGAGGACCAGGCCCATGCCGGGGAACCCGACGCCCTCGGCGAGCAGGCTCCCGGTGACGGGCCCGCAGGCCACGCCGAGCGAGGACGCGGAACCGACCAGGACGGCCCAGCGCCCGCGCGGGTCGAGGGCGGCGGCCAGGCCGATGGCGTAGGAGAGCACGACGGGGTAGACCGCGTTCCACAGGATCTCCCCGGCCGCGAAGGAGCCCAGGTCCCGGGCGTGCGAGGCCAGCACCACGCAGCACGCGATCACCGCCGTGCCCACGCCTACCGGGACCGCCCGCCCGAGCCGGGCCCCGAGCGCGGAGGCGGCCGTGACCCCGAGCAGCCCGGCGCCGAGCGCGGCCGCGAAGACCATCCCGAGGGTGACCTCGGACAGGCCCGCCTGCTGCGCGCCGATGCGGCCGCTGACGCCCCACAGGGCGTTCTGGGCCAGTGACCACAGCATCAGGGCCCCGGCGAGCACCATCCCGGCGCGCGGGTACGGCAGCCGCCCGGAGACCCGTACGGCGGCGTGGCCGGTGCCGTCGGCGCGGTCCGCACCGGCCAGGCGGCCCGTCGCCGGCCAGCACACCAGCGCGACCAGGGCGATCGCCGCGAACGGCAGCCCGTGCCCGCCGCCCAGCCGGGGCAGGGTCAGGTACAGGGCCCCGGCCGTCGCCGACACCGACAGCAGCCCCAGCGCCGAGGTCCGGTGCGGGTCGCGCTGCGCCGCGATCCCGGACGCGGCCACGGCGGTGGCCGTGCCCGAGCCGAAGCCGCCGAGGACGGCGCCCGCGATGACGAGGGGGAGCTGCGCGGTGGCGGCCGCGGTGCCGTACCCGAGGACGGCGAGCAGCAGCCCGAGCCGGGCCAGCGGACGCGGCCCGTGGCGCGGGATGCGGGAGGCGAGGGTGAATCCGGCGGCGGCCGAGCCGAGCAGCAGGACCGAGCCGATCAGCCCGGCCTGCGCGGGGCTCAGGGGGAGGTGCGCGTCGAGCCGGCCGACGACGGTCGGCAGCAGGTACGGGGCGACGTAGCCGGAGGTGAAGAGTGCGACGAGCGGCCAGGCGGCGGGCGGCGCGGGGGTGCGGTCGGGCACGGGTGTTCCAGGTGGTGCAGGTGGAGCGTGAGATTCCGCAAGAGCGCGGGGCTCATATCTATCAAGCGGCCCGATCTTCCGAGAAGAGCGTTCAGGCGGTGATCTGCGTCACACTGTATTGCGGGCCCGCCCGGGAGGGAGGGCCTGACGGCGGACGTGGGTTAAGCCCATTGAAGAAACGACCCGCCAAGATTCACCACGCGCGCCGAACCGAACGGGGAGTACATCGTGACCAGTCGCAGCAGCCGGGACAGCCTCGACTCCGCCGTGGACCCGCTCGGGCCGCTGCGCGACCCCCAAGAACCGGGCTGCGACGTCTTCCTGACGGGCACGGTCTTCCTCGACATCATCTTCACCGGCCTCGACTCGGCCCCCGTGCGCGGCACGGAGTCCTGGGCGCGCGGCATGGGCTCCAGCCCCGGCGGGGTCGCCAACATGGCCACCGCGCTCGCCCGGCTCGGCCTGCGCACCTCCCTCGCCGCAGCCTTCGGGGACGACCACTACGGGGAGTACTGCTGGGACGCGCTCGAACAGGGCGAGGGCATCGACCTGTCGATGTCGCGGACCGTGCCCGGCTGGCACAGCCCCGTCACCGTCTCGATGGCGTACGAGGGCGAGCGCACGATGGTCTCCCACGGCCACGAGGCCCCGCCCCCGGCGGGCCCCGGACCGTTCCCCCAGTGCCCGCCCCGCGCCCGCGCGGCCGTGGCCTCGCTCGGCCCGGGCGGCGGCGAGGCCTGGGTCGCGGAGGCGGCCCGGCGCGGCGCCCGGGTCTTCGCCGACGTCGGCTGGGACGACAGCGGGCGCTGGGACCTGGGGGCGCTGGCCGACCTGGAGCACTGCGAGGCCTTCCTGCCCAACGCGGGGGAGGCGATGGCCTACACGCGCACCGACTGCCCGCGCGCGGCGGCCCGGGCGCTGGCCGAGAAGGTGCCGATCGCGGTGGTGACGATGGGCTCGGAGGGCTCGTACGCGGTGGACGGGCGGACCGGGGAGACGGCCGAGGTCCCCGCGATCGCGGTCGACGCGCTGGACCCGACCGGTGCGGGCGACGTGTACGTGGCGGGCTTCCTCACCGGCACCCTCGCCGAGTGGCCCCTCGCGGACCGGCTCGCCTTCGCGGGCCTGACGGCCGCCCTGTCGGTGCAGGAGTTCGGCGGCTCCCTGTCCGCCCCCGGCTGGCCGGAGGTGGCCCACTGGTGGCGGACCGCCCCGGAGGCGCTGCGCGGACGGTACGGCTTCCTGGACGACCTGGTCCCGCGGGCCGCGGCCCCGGCCAGCCGCCGCCGGGCGGTCCCGACGATCGGCTTCCGCCAGTCGGCGTAGGCCTGGCCGGCCGGGGAACGGGGCTGGCGGGGGCGTGCGGGGCCGCGCCCCCGACCCGAGGCCCGCGCCCCAGGTGGTCCGGCCGGGTGCGGCGGCGTTTCCGGGGGCCAGCCCCCGGACCCCCGCTCCTCAAACGCCGGAGGGGCTGGTGTGGGCCGGGGGGTCCGGGCCCCGCGGGGGACCCCGTAAAACCCCTCGGGGATGCCGGGGCGGCGACGTAGGCTTGGAAGTCCGGTGGCCGTCGATCGGCGCGGCCCCTCAGTGGGAGGTATGCGCAGGCCACAGTGCCGGCCCATGACTCAGACACCGACAGCCAAGACTCCCGCGCCGGGACAGGCGCGAGCCCACTTCACCGTCCCGGCCACCCACCCGATGGTGTCCGTCCTCGGCTCGGGCGACGCCCTTTTGCGCGTGATCGAGAAGGCCTTCCCGAAGGCCGACATCCATGTTCGGGGAAATCAGGTCAGTGCGGTCGGTACGGCGGCGGAAGTCGCTCTGATCCAGCGCCTGTTCGACGAGATGATGCTGGTGCTCCGCACCGGGCAGCCGATGACGGAGGACGCAGTGGAACGCTCGATCGCCATGCTCAAGTCGAGCGGCAACGGCGGGGGCCCGGACGAGTCGCCCGCCGAGGTGCTCACCCAGAACATCCTCTCCAGCCGCGGCCGCACCATCCGCCCCAAGACCCTGAACCAGAAGCGGTACGTCGACGCGATCGACAAGCACACGATCGTCTTCGGCATCGGCCCCGCCGGTACCGGCAAGACCTACCTCGCCATGGCCAAGGCGGTCCAGGCCCTGCAGTCCAAGCAGGTCAGCCGGATCATCCTGACCCGCCCGGCGGTGGAGGCGGGCGAACGCCTCGGCTTCCTCCCGGGCACCCTGTTCGACAAGATCGACCCGTACCTGCGGCCGCTCTACGACGCCCTCCACGACATGATCGACCCGGAGTCGATCCCGCGGCTGATGGCGGCGGGAACGATCGAGGTGGCGCCCCTGGCGTACATGAGGGGTCGCGCGCATCCGATTTTCACACAAGTGCTGACCCCGGACGGTTGGCGTGCCATCGGCGACCTCCAGGTGGGTGACCTGGTCGTCGGGTCGAACGGCGAGCCGACGCCGGTCCTGGGCGTCTACCCGCAGGGCGAGAAGGACATCTACCGCCTCACGGCCCAGGACGGCGCCTGGACCCTGTGCTGCGGCGAGCACCTGTGGACGGTCCGTACGGCCTCGGACAAGCGTCGCGACAAGCCGTGGCGGGTCCTGGAGACCAAGGAGATGATCGGCAACCTCCGTGCGGCACATGCCCGCCGCTACGAGCTGCCGATGCTCACAGCGCCCGTAGCCTTCCCCGAGCGCGAGGTCCCGGTCGATCCCTACGCTCTGGGGCTTCTGCTCGGCGACGGCTGTATCTCGGGAAGCACCACGCCCTTGTTCACCACTGCCGATCCTGAGCTCATCCCCGCGGTGGAGGCAGCACTGCCGGGCATTAAGGTGCGGTCGCGAGGGGGCTACGACTACCTCATCAACCGTGCGCCGACACCGAGTGATAGTTGGGGCGGTGTCCTGACACATCCGCTCAAGCAGGCGCTGCGCACCCTGGATCTGCTCGGTAGTAAGTCGTACTCGAAGTTCGTGCCGGACGCCTACCTTTTCAACACGGCAGAGGTCCGCCTCGCGGTGCTCCAGGGCCTGCTCGACTCCGACGGCGGCCCGGTAACCCAGAATGACCGCACCTGCCGTGTCCAGTTCTCCACGGTGTCGATCATTCTGCGGGACGACGTGATCGCCCTCGTCCAGTCCCTTGGCGGGGTGGCCTACACGCGGCGTCGCGCGGCCGAGGGTCGCAAGCAGGGGACGGCCCTGGCTGCCCACCGGCGCGATTCCCACGTCGTCGACATCCGCCTCCCCGAGGGCATCGAGCCCTTCCGCCTCACCCGCAAGCGGGACGCCTACCACGCAGCCGGCGGAGGCGGGCGCCCGATGCGCTTCATCGACTCCATCGAGCCCGCGGGCCGCGAAGAGGCGGTGTGCATCCAGGTGGCCGCCGAGGACTCGCTGTACGTCACGCAGGACTACCTGCTGACGCACAACACCCTCAACGAGGCCTTCGTCGTGCTCGACGAGGCGCAGAACACCACACCCGAGCAGATGAAGATGTTCCTGACCCGGCTCGGGTTCGACTCGAAGATCGTCGTCACCGGTGACGTGACCCAGGTCGACCTGCCGGGTGGCTCCAAGAGCGGTCTGCGGCAGGTGCAGGACATCCTCGAAGGGGTGCCGGACATCGCGTTCTCGCGGCTCACGTCCGAGGATGTCGTCCGGCACAAGCTGGTCGGCCGTATCGTCGACGCGTACGAGAAGTACGACGACGGCCAGGACGCGAAGCAGTCGCGGAACGGCTTCCAGCGGAAGTAGAAATCAGCGCACCATGTCGATCGACGTCAACAACGAGTCCGGAACCGAGGTCGACGAGCGGGCGATCCTCGACATCGCCCGCTACGCGCTCGCCCGGATGCGGATCCACCCCCTCTCGGAGCTCTCCGTCATCGTCGTGGACGAGGACGCGATGGAGCAGCTCCACATCCAGTGGATGGACCTGCCCGGACCCACCGACGTCATGTCCTTCCCGATGGACGAGCTGCGTCCGCCGTCGAAGGACGAGGAGGAGCCCCCGCAGGGGCTCCTCGGTGACATCGTGCTCTGCCCCGAGGTCGCCAAGAAGCAGGGCGAGGACGCGCCGACGCGGCACTCCATGGACGAGGAGCTCCAGCTCCTGACCGTCCACGGGGTGCTGCACCTGCTGGGGTACGACCACGAGGAGCCGGACGAGAAGGCCGAGATGTTCGGCCTCCAGGCGGCCATCGTCGACGGCTGGCGCGGCGAGAACGGCGTGACCGGACCGTCCCCGGCGCCGACCGTCTCATGACCGGTGATCTCCAGCTGATCACCGGGGCCGTCCTGCTGGTCGTGGTGGCCTGGTTCGCCGCGTGCGCGGAGTCCGGGATCGCCCGGATCTCCGCCTTCCGCGCCGAACAGGCCGTACGGGAGGGCCGGCGCGGCAGCGCGAAGCTGGCCCAGGTCGCCGGCGACCCGACCCGCTACGTCAATGTCGCGCTGCTGGTCCGGGTCACCTGCGAGATGGCGGCGGGTGTGTTCGTCACGTACGTCTGCCTCGACGAGTTCGGGGAGAACTGGACCGCGCTGCTCGTGGCCATCGCCGTGATGGTGCTCGTGTCCTACGTGGCGGTCGGGGTGTCCCCGCGCACCATCGGCCGGCAGCACCCGCTGAACACGGCGACGGCCGCGTCCTACGTGCTCGTACCGCTCGCCCGGATCATGGGGCCGGTCCCGCAGTTGCTGATCCTCCTCGGCAACGCGCTGACGCCCGGGAAGGGCTTCCGCAAGGGGCCCTTCGCCTCCGAGGCGGAGCTGCGCGCGATGGTGGACCTGGCGGAGAAGGAATCGCTGATCGAGGACGACGAGCGCCGCATGGTGCACCAGGTCTTCGAGCTGGGCGACACGCTCGTGCGCGAGGTCATGGTGCCGCGCACCGACCTGGTCTGCATCGAGCGGTACAAGACGGTCCGTCAGGCGACCACGCTCGCGCTGCGGTCCGGCTTCTCGCGCATCCCGGTGACCGGGGAGAACGAGGACGACATCGTCGGCATCGTGTACCTGAAGGACCTGGTCCGCAAGACGCACATCAGCCGGGACGCGGAGAGCGACCTGGTCTCCACGGCGATAAGGCCCGCGGTCTTCGTGCCGGACACCAAGAACGCGGGCGACCTGCTGCGCGAGATGCAGTCGGTGCGCAACCACGTGGCGGTCGTCATCGACGAGTACGGCGGCACCGCCGGCATCGTCACCATCGAGGACATCCTGGAGGAGATCGTCGGCGAGATCACCGACGAGTACGACCGGGAGCTCCCGCCGGTGGAGGAGCTGGGCGGGGACCGCTACCGGGTCACCGCGCGGCTGGACATCACCGACCTCGGCGAACTGTTCAAGGTGGACGCCTTCGACGACGAGGACGTGGAGACGGTCGGGGGACTGCTCGCCAAGGCGCTGGGCCGGGTGCCGATCGCCGGCGCCTCGGCGGTGGTGGACCTGCCGGACGGGCGGCCGCTGCGGCTGACGGCGGAGTCCCCGGCGGGCCGCCGGAACAAGATCGTGACGGTGTTGGTGGAGCCGCTGGCTCCGGTGGAGGGCCAGGGCGGGGAGACGGAGTGACACCGGCGGAGCTGCGCGCCTTCTGTCTGGGGTTCAACGCGGCGGTGGAGGAGTTCCCCTTCACCCCGGAGACCTCGGTGTTCAAGGTGCTGGGGAAGATGTTCGCGCTGAGCGCGCTGGACGCCGACCCGCTGAAGGTCAACCTCAAGTGCGACCCGGAGCAGGCGGTGCGGCTGCGGGCGGAGCACGAGGCGGTCGTGCCGGGCTGGCACATGAACAAGCGGCACTGGAACACGGTGACCGCGGGCGGGCCGGGGGCGCTGCCCGACGCCCTGGTTCGGGAGCTGGTCGAGGACTCGTACGACCTGGTGGTCGCGGGTCTGCCGCGGGCGGAGCGGCTGCGGCTCGACCGGCCGTAGGGATCCGGCGGCCACGGCGTTCCCGGTGACCGCGGCGTTCCCGGAGCCCGTGGCGTTCCAGGCGGCGGAATCGGGGAGGGGTCCAAGGTCATGGATCACGGGACCTTCGGGGCCGTGGATCCGCTTACGCAGCGCTTAGTTTTATCCCTGCGCCACCAAGATCCCGGGGGGACACCGGGGGCGGAGGGGAGAGCGCGTCCGCGGGGTCGTCGTGCGGCCCCGCCGACGCGCTCCATATGCTTCGGACCATGACCGACAGCACCGGGATCGACCCCGAAGACACCAAGATCATCACGTTGGCGCGCAGCGCCCGGGCCCGCAACGGCGTGCCCGAGGGGGCGGCGGTCCGGGACGAGACCGGCCGTACGTACGTCGCCGGAACCGTGGCGCTGGACTCCCTGAAGCTGAGCGCGCTCCAGACGGCCGTCGCGATGGCGGTGGCCAGCGGCGCCCAGTCCCTGGAGGCGGCCGCCGTCGTCAGCGCGGCGGATGCCCCCGCCGACGCCGACCGCGCGGCGGTCCGGGACCTCGGCGGCCCGGACACCCCGGTCCTCCTGGCAGCCCCGGACGGCACCCTGAAGTCGACCACTCCGGCGGGCGCCTGATCCCCGCGGGGCGCGGGCGGACCGTAGCGGCCCGGGGGTGGGCGGACCGCCCGCCCCCGATCCCTGTGGTCTGCGCCGCGTCCCGGATCAGGTCGTGACGGCCCCGGCCGTGGAGCGGCGGCGGATGACCATCGCCATCAGGGCGGCCATCGCGCACAGCGCGCCCGAGGCGTACCAGACGGGGTCGTACGAGCCGAAGGCGTCGCGGGCCAGGCCGCCGAGGAAGGCCACCACCGCCGCGCCGATCTGGTGCGAGGCCAGGACCCAGCCGAAGACGATGGCGCCGTCCTCGCCGTAGTGCTCGCGGCACAGCGCGATCGTCGGCGGGACCGTCGCGACCCAGTCCAGGCCGTAGAAGACGATGAAGAAGATCATCGGCGGCTGCACGGTCGGGGCCAGCAGCATCGGGAGGAAGAGCAGCGAGATCCCGCGCAGGGCGTAGTAGACGGCGAGGAGGCGGCGCGATTCGAAGCGGTCCGTCAGCCAGCCGGAGAACACCGTGCCGATCACGTCGAACACGCCGATCACGGCGAGGAGCCCGGCCGCCGCCGTCACCGGCATGCCGTGGTCGTGGGCCGCCGGGACGAAGTGGGTCTTCACCAGCCCGTTGGTCGATGCCCCGCAGATCGCGAAGGTGCCCGCCAGCAGCCAGAAGGGGCCGGTACGGGCCGCCTTGAGCAGGACGCCCACGGCCCGGCGGGCGGCGCCGGGGACGGGTGCGGGCTTGGCGGTGTACTCGCCTCCGTACGGGGTCGCCCCGACGTCCGCGGGGTGGTCGCGCAGCAGCAGCCAGACGAAGGGCACGACGGCCAGGGCCGCCAGCGAGACGGTGACCGCCGCCGGGCGCCAGCCGTGGTTCTCGACCAGCCAGGCCAGCAGCGGCAGGAAGACCAGCTGGCCGGAGGCCCCGGCGGCGGTCAGGATGCCGGTGACCAGCCCGCGCCGGGCGGTGAACCAGCGGTTGGTCACCGTCGCGGCGAAGGCCAGCGCCATCGAGCCGCTGCCCAGCCCGACCAGGACGCCCCAGTACAGGACCAGTTGCCAGGAGGCGGTCATCCACACCGTGGCCATCGAGCCGCCGGCTATGACGGTCAGCGCGAGGGCGACGACCCTGCGGATGCCGAAGCGGTCCATCAGCGCGGCGGCGAACGGCGCGGTGAGCCCGTACAGCGCGAGGTTCACGGAGACGGCGAGGCCGATCGTGCCGCGCGACCAGTCGAACTCCGCGTGCAGCGGTTCGATGAGCAGGCCGGGGAGCGAGGCGAAGCCGGCGGCGCCGATGATCGTCACGAAGGCGACGGCCGCGACGAACCAGGCGCGGTGGATGCGGTGGACGCGGTGCGGCCCCCGCGGCGGTACGCCGGCGGTGGTGTCGGCGCCGGCGGCCTGGCCGGAGGCGGGCGTCGGTGCGGGGGAGGGGCCGGGGCCCGGGTCTGTCTGCGTCACGCCGATAGTTTCCGGCCGCCGGGGACCCGTACGACAGTGGCCTGACCGACACCCTTCGATATGATCGGGCCATGGAGACTCGCGCGCACCGTGTCCACCGTGTTGTCGTACTCGCCCTCGCCGGGCTGCTGCCCTTCGAGCTCGGGATCCCGCACCGGATCTTCGGGCGGGCGAAGGATTCCGCCGGGCGGCCGCTGTACGAGATCCTCACCTGCGCGCTCGCCCCCGGCCGGGTGCCCACGGACGCCGACTTCGACGTCCACGTCGAGCACGGTCCCGAACTGCTGGCCACGGCCGACACGGTGGTGGTCCCCGCCTCCTACGAGCTGGGCCCGGTCCACGACGAGGGCCGGCTCACCCCCGAACTCGCCGCCGCCCTCGCGCACATCAGGCCCGGCACCCGGCTCGTCTCCATCTGCACGGGCGGCTACGTCCTGGCCGCGGCCGGGCACCTGGACGGCCGCCGGGCCACCACCCACTGGTCCGCCGCCGAGCACTTCCAGCGGACCTTCCCGGCCGTACTGGTCGACCCGGGCGTGCTCTACACCGACGACGGGGACGTCCTCACCTCGGCCGGAGTCGCCGCCGGGATCGACCTGTGCCTGCACATCGTGCGCCGGGACCACGGCGCGGCCGTCGCCAACGACGTGGCCCGGCGCACCGTCGTACCGCCGCACCGCGAGGGCGGGCAGGCCCAGTTCATCGAGCGCCCGGTGCCGCAGCCGCAGCGGTCGGCCACCACCGCGGCCCGCGCCTGGGTACTGGACCGGCTGCACGAACCGCTGCGGCTGACCGACCTGGCCCGGCAGGAGGCGATGTCGGTACGGACCTTCACGCGCAGGTTCCGCGAGGAGTCGGGGCTGAGCCCGGGCGAATGGATCGTCGGGCAGCGGGTGGAGCGGGCCAGGGCGCTGCTGGAGCAGACCGAGCTGCCGATGGAGCACGTGGCCCGGGAGGCGGGCTTCGGGACCGCGCAGTCCCTGCGCAAACACGTCCAGACGGCGCTCGGCGTGAGCCCGACGGCCTACCGGCGGACGTTCCGGGAGGCCGCACCCGGTGCCACCCTGCCATCTCCTGATGGGACATCAGTTGCTGCCGGGTCCGTGCATTGACTTATCCCCCCGCCCGCTCGTGAATGGCCCCCTGGCGGGGTAGGGGATCCCAGGGGGCGGTCAGTGCGGACTTCGGCGGGAACATCGGCGCGGACGACGGCGCGGACTACGGCGCGGCACAGAGGGTGGTCGGCGGCCGTCGGCATGGCGGTCCTGGCCGCCGCGACCGGGGGCGCGCTGAGCGCGCCCGCCGCCGCGGAGGGGGAGACCCCTCCCGGGCAGGTGGAGTTCCCCACGCACTGCCTGCCGCCGCAGGAAGCCGGACTGCCGCCGGCCGACGGGCCCACCACCGCCCGGATCACCGTCGACGACCCCGCGCCGCGCGTGGGCGACACCGTCACCGTCACCTACCAGGTGACCCGGACCCCCGCCGTGAACCCGCTCTCGGTCGGCCTGCCCGCCGACGTCCTCACCCCGAGCGGGCGGATCGTGCTCGGGGGCGTGCAGCAGGGCGAGGTCACGGTCGTCGGGGCCAAGCGCAACGATCCAGTCGAGGCGGGCGGGGCACTGCCCGCCGTCACCATGACCGGCACCTTCACCGTCACCGCTCCCGGCGAGATCACCCTGGCCCCGGGCGGCTACACCCTGCACACGGGCCACCTGCTCGAACTCGACACCGTCTGCGCCGCCGCCTCCGGGAGCGTGCCGCCGGGACCGGCACCGGACCCGTCCGCGAAGCCCTCCGCGTCGGCCTCCGCGTCCGCCTCCGCGGATCCGTCGCCGGTGTCCCCGTCCGGCTCCCCGTCCTCGGCTCCGTCCCCGTCGCCCTCCCCGGCCGGGCCGCCGGTCGCCCAGCGGATCACCGCGAGCCCGCTGCCGACGGCCAACCTGCGCGCCGTCGCGCTCGGTACGGCCGCGGGAGCCCCGGGCGCCAGGGTCGAGGTCACCGGAGCCGGCTTCGTCCCCGGCGCGGAGGTCACCGTGGCCGGCCGGGCCGGTACGGCCGAGACCGCCGACCGGGTCACCGCCAAGGCCGACGAGCTCGGCGTGGTCCTCGCGGAGCTGCCGGTCACGGACCGGGCGACCACCGCCGTCGTGGCCTACGAGGGCGCCGCCTGGACTCCGGAGCGGGGCTCCGGCCCGTCCGCGTACACGGTGATCGCCGCCGCCCCGCTGCCGCCGGGCAGCCAGACGGTGACGGCGGTCGTGGAGCCGGGCGAACTCGGGATGACCCAGGCGGGCGACGCCGTGACCCTGGCCGCGGTGCCGTACGGGGACGGCGGCGCGGCGGCCGGCCGGATCGGCACGGTCACTGTCAAGGACGCCCGCGGCGGGCCGGCCGGGTGGTCCCTGATCGGCAAGGTCACCGATTTCACGGGCTCCGGCGGGGTCCGCATCCCCGGCGCCTCCCTGAACTGGACCCCGGCGTGCACGGCCGCGCCCGGCAGCCCCAGCGCGTGCACGCCGGGCAGTGCGGGCACGGTCGGGCCGGACGGCGCGGTCCTGGCCTCCACCGGTGACGCCGCGCTCGTCGGCGGCACCTTCACCGTCGACGCGGCCGTCACCCTCCAGGTGCCCCCGTACACCCCGCCGGGCGCCTACACGGCGGTGCTGACGCTGACGTTGTCGTGACCCGGCCCGGCTGCTCCGCCACCCCTGTGCCGCTGCGCGGGGCGGGGAGAAGAACCCCCAGGAAACCGGCACCGGCACGGCGGCTCCTCGCCGCAGTCGTGGCCGCCGCGGCGCTGGCAGTGGCCGGGCTGCTCGGCGGAGCCGGGACGGCATCGGCCGCCGACAACGGGCAGTGGTCCGTCCTGCCCGCCGCCAACAAGCTCGGGCAGCGCCCGTACTTCTACCTCGCCGCGGCCCCCGGCCAGAGCGTCACCGACTCCGTCACCATCGCCAACCGCACCGACCGGCCCCGCACCTTCCGCCTCTACGCCGCAGACGCCTACAACACCGCCCGCGACGGCGGCTTCGCCCTGCGCGGGCCCGAGGAGCCGCGCACCGCCACCGCGGCTTGGACGGTGCTGGCCCGGGAGCGGATCACCGTCCCGGCGAAGACGGCGGTCGACGTCGGCTTCACCCTCACCGTCCCCGACCGGGCCGAGCCGGGGGACCACCCCGGAGCCGTCGTCGCCCTGGAGGACCGGCCGGCCGACACCGCGGTGCGCGGCATAGCCAGAGAGGGGATAGGGATTCAGCAGGCCGTCGCCGCCCGCCTCTACCTCCGGGTCGGCGGCCCCACCGCCCCCGCCCTGGCCGTCGAGGACCTCCGCACCGACCGCCGCGGCGCCGCCGGCGCGGAGGTCTCGTACACGCTCCACAACCTCGGCAACGTCACCCTGCGCCCCCGCGCCACCCTGACCGCCTCCGGCGCGCTCGGCCGGGGCCTCCTCTCCCGCCCCCTCACCGGCCTGCCGGCCGAGCTGCTGCCCGGCCAGCGGGTCCGGCTCACCGCGCGCTGGGCGGACCCGCCCGCCCTGGAATGGGCCCGGGTCGCGGTGGTGGCGCGGGCCGACGGCACGGCCGCCCGGGCCACCGCCGGACACGCCGCGCACCCCGCGCTGAACGGCCTGCTCGGGGCCGCTCTCGCCCTCGTGGCGGCGGCCTGGTCGGCGCTGGGAGCCGCATCGGGGAGAATGGCCCGTATGAGCGATCGTTCCCCCGAGACCACCAGCCCGCACCGTGCGGGCTTCGCATGCTTCGTCGGCCGTCCCAACGCGGGGAAGTCGACCCTGACCAACGCGCTCGTGGGTACCAAGGTCGCGATCACCTCCAACCGGCCGCAGACCACGCGCCACACCGTCCGCGGCATCGTGCACCGCCCCGACGCCCAGCTCGTCCTGGTCGACACGCCCGGCCTCCACAAGCCGCGCACCCTGCTCGGCGAGCGCCTCAACGACGTCGTGCGCGCGACCTGGTCCGAGGTCGACGTGATCGGCTTCTGCCTGCCCGCGGACCAGAAGCTCGGCCCCGGTGACAAGTTCATCGTCAAGGAGCTCGCGGGGATCAAGAAGACCCCCAAGATCGCCATCATCACCAAGACCGACCTCGTCGAGTCCAAGGTGGTGGGCGAGCAGCTCATCGCCGTGCACCAGCTCGCCGAGGAGCTGGGCTTCGAGTGGGCCGAGATCGTCCCCGTCTCGGCGGTCGGCGACACCCAGGTCCAGCTGCTGGCGGACCTGATCGCGCCGATGCTGCCGAAGAGCCCGCCGCTGTACCCGGAGGGCGACCTCACCGACGAGCCCGAGATGGTGATGGTCGCGGAGCTGATCCGCGAGGCCGCGCTCGAAGGCGTACGGGACGAGCTCCCGCACTCCATCGCCGTGGTCGTCGAGGAGATGATCCCCCGGGAGAACCGCCCGGCGGACCGTCCGCTGCTGGACATCCACGCCAACCTCTACATCGAGCGGCCGAGCCAGAAGGGCATCATCATCGGCCCGAAGGGCGCCCGGCTGAAGGAGGTCGGGATGAAGTCGCGCAAGCACATCGAGGCGCTGCTCGGCACCCCGGTCTTCCTCGACCTGCACGTGAAGGTCGCCAAGGACTGGCAGCGCGACCCCAAGCAGCTCCGCAAGCTCGGTTTCTGATTTTTGACGCGCCCCTCGCACCGGTCGGCCCTGGCGGGCCTCTCGGGCTTCGGGACGCTGCGCCGGACTCCGTCCGTCGTGGGCCGGGGCTGATCCGGGAGGGGGTCAGGCGAGCCGCCGCACCTTCACCGCGTTGTCCGTACGGGTCCCGGGCCGGCCGTCAGGCTGCTTCTGGACCCGTACGTGTTCCTCCGCCAGCAGGACCTCCCAGGCGCCCGCCTCCAGTTCCAGCTGGGCGAGGACCTCGTCCGGGGTCGGGAAGGCCACCTCCGGGCGGTCCTCCTGCCAGGACGCCCAGCCCGCGTGGCCGACGACGAGCAGGATCCCGCCGGGGGCCACGGCCGCGGCGGCCCGGCGCAGGATCCGCTCGCGCGGGAACTCCCCGAAGGTGTGCAGGAAGCACGCGGAGACCAGGTCGTACTTCCCGGCCGGGAAGGACTCCGCGAGGTCGTGCCGCTCCCACGCGGTGCGGTCCGCGACCCCGGCATCGGCGGCGTGGGCCGCCGCCCGCTCCAGGGCGACCCCGGAGATGTCCGTCCCGGTGACGTACCAGCCCTGCCGCGCGAGCCACACGGCGTCGCCGCCCTCCCCGCAGCCGAGGTCCAGGGCCCGGCGGGGGGTGAGCGGGGCGGCCTCCCGGGCCAGCACGGCGTTGGCGTCGCCGCTCCAGATCCGATCGCTCTCCCGGTAGCGGGAGTCCCAGAACTCCTCGCCCGCGAAGTCGGTCTCGAGGGAGTGGGGGGCGTGGTCGTGCGCGTGTGCCATGGCGGCCTCTTCCGGTCGGCGCGGGTACGGGTGCCCGCGTCTTCGATGCTCCGCCCGGACTGCGCACCCGGCCAAGCGACCTTGCCGTTTCCGCAAAACAACGGGCTCAGAGATGCGCGGGACGCCCCGCGGGGACCCGCCCCGTCAGAGCGGCCGGTCCGTCAGAGCGGCTGCCCCGTCAGAGCGGCCGGTCCGCGATCAGGGCCGTGCCCACGGGGCGGAAGCCGAGGCGGGCGTAGAGGCGGGCCACGTCCTCGTCGCCCGCCGAGAGGAAGACCGTGCGGGCTCCGCGGGCCAGGGCGTCGGCGACCAGGGCGGCCGTCACCGCGAGGGCCAGGCCCTGGCGGCGGGCCGAGGGGAGGGTGCCGACACCGACCACCTCGGCGACGTCGCCGACCGGGATGTACTGGCCGGAGCAGAGCACCGCTCCGTCCCGTACGGCCGCGGCCAGCGCGGTCCCGCCCGAGGCGATCGACTCGGCGACCCGGACCCGGCGGCCCTCCGAGGCAGGGTCCCGCTCCGCCGCCGCGAGCTCCGCCGGGCCCGCCTCGCCCACCGCCGTGCCGGGAGCGGCGAAGGCCAGCATCGGCACCGTCACCGCCGGGCGCAGCAGCGGGTCGGCCGCGCCGAGCAGGCGTACGTCCGGATGCGCGGGGGGCCGTACCGCGGCGGGGTCGAGCACCATCAGCGGATGGGCGTGGACGGCCAGCCCGGCGGCCTCCGCGGCGGCCCGCAGGGAGGGGGTGGTTTCGGCCACCCACTCGAAGGCCTCGGGGATCCGCAGCTCGCGCTGCCGGGCCAGCACGCGCTCGACGTCGGCCGCGGAGACGCCGTCGGCCGAGGCGGGACCGAGCGCGGGCCGGGCGTAGTACGGCCAGCCTCCGCCCTCCTGGACGAAGAGGGTCAGCGGGCCGAAGTCCTCGGCCCGCGCCCCTCCCGCCCGGGGTGCCGCGTCGTAGTAGCGCTCAAGCTCGGGCAGGCGGTCGGAAGCGGTGATCATCCGGCCATCCAAGCAAGCGGGCCCCGGTCAAGCACCTTCTTTAAGGACGCGGGAGATCAGCGAGCGCTGCGCGTCCGAGAGGTTCGGGTCCCCGCAGAGCACCGTCCGCCCGTCCACCGTGATCCTGTACGAGAAACCGTCCCGGACCCGGTCCGCCGCATCCCCGGGCGGGCCGGGCCGCAGGGCCAGCTGCGCCAGGGCCTGCCACTCGGCCTCGTCGGGCAGGCCAGAGGTGTCCACCTCGCCCCGCCGCTCGATCCCCGCGAAGCCGCCCGTCCGCACCACCTGAATCCGCATGACGGCCCTTCTACCCGACGCCTTCTACCCCAACCCGACCGCCGACCACGCCTTCTGCAGTGCCTGGTGTTCCGCGCCGCCCTCGCCGAAGCGGGTGACGGCCGCGGCGGTCGTGAGGGCGGCGAACCGGGCGAAGTCCGCCTTCGGACCCAGCTCCCCGCCGGTCAGGGTGTCGTACCAGATCCGTCCGGCCCGCTCCCAGGCCTTGCCGCCGAGCTCGGTCGCGGCGAGGTAGAAGGCGTGGTTGGGGATGCCGGAGTTGATGTGCACCCCGCCGTTGTCGCGGGAGGTGCGGACGTAGTCGTCCATCGTCGCGGGCTGCGGGTCCTTGCCGAGCTCGTCGTCCTCGTACGCGGTCCCGGGCGCCTTCATCGACCGCAGGGCGAAGCCGCTGTCCACCGAGGGACCGAGCAGCCCGGCGCCGATCAGCCAGTCGGCGTCCTCGGCCGTCTGGTCCAGTGAGTACTGCTTGATGAGGGAGCCGAAGACGTCGGACAGGGACTCGTTGAGCGCGCCGGACTGGCCGTAGTACTCCAGGTCGGCGGTGTGCTGGGTGACCCCGTGGGCCAGCTCGTGCCCGATGACGTCCACGGACACGGTGAAGTCGAGGAAGAGGTCCCCGTCGCCGTCGCCGAACACCATCTGGCTGCCGTCCCAGAAGGCGTTGTTGTACAGCCGGTCGTAGTGGACGGTGGCGTCCAGCGGCAGGCCGGCGTCGTCGATGGAGTGGCGGCCGAAGGCCTTGAGGAAGAGTTCGAAGGTGGCCCCGAGCCCGGCGTAGGCACGGTTGACGCTGGCGTCCTGGCCGGCGTCCTCGCCCTCGCCGCGGATCTTCTTCCCGGGCAGCCGGGTCTGGTGCTGAGCGTCGTAGATGGTCCGCTCGGGGGTCTCGGACGGGCTTCCCGCGGCGGGCGGGAGCACCGTCATCAGCCGCCGGACCCGGTGGGAGGCGTCCAGTTCGAGGGTCCGCCGTGCGGCGGCGGCCCGGGCGGGGTCCTCCGACCGGGCGATCTTGTCCAGGAGGTGCGGCGGCACCACGGTGCAGAAGACGGGGTGGCGGGGGGTGAGGAAGGCATCCATGCCCGGCAATGTGGCAGCGCGTGATGGCTATGTCACTAGGGGCGACCATGATTCATTCGGTCGCCTGAAAGCGGCCGTAGCGCATTGACGGATCAACCGGACATCGGGCGGGGTGCGCAAGAGGTAAAGAGGCTTAGCTCACAAAGGGTGCAAAACGGACCTGCGGGTCTTGCATACTGAAACAGGTCCCGCATTACGGGGCGGCTCGGTTAGGCTCGGCCCATCATGCGTTTCGGGCTGCTCCTCCTTAGCTGCCGCGGCGAGGGCCTGTAGTCGTAGGCCGACCCCCTCCCCGCGGAGTTTGGTGTTGCGGTTTTGCGACCGTCCGTCGGCCGTCCCAGCGAACTACACGCGGACACGCGAGGAGCCCTACGTCATGAGCCAGCACACTTTTGTCGGTCGCCCCACGCCCATCACGAACGCGACCCACACCCAGAAGCCCTCCGGGATGCCGATCCACAAGTACGGCTCGTACGAGCAGGTGGACATCCCCGACCGCACCTGGCCCGAGGCCCGCGTCACCCGGGCGCCCCGCTGGCTGTCCACGGACCTGCGCGACGGCAACCAGTCGCTGATCGACCCGATGACCCCCGCCCGCAAGCGCGAGATGTTCGACCTGCTGGTGCGCATGGGCTACAAGGAGATCGAGGTCGGCTTCCCGTCCTCCGGTGAGACCGACTTCAACTTCGTGCGCTCCATCATCGAAGAGGGCGCGATCCCGGACGACGTGACCATCTCCGTACTGACCCAGGCCCGCGAGGACCTGATCGAGCGGACCGTGGAGTCGCTGGTCGGCGCCAAGCGCGCGACCGTGCACCTGTACAACGCGACCGCGCCCACCTTCCGCCGGGTCGTCTTCCGCGGCTCCAAGGAGCAGATCAAGCAGATCGCCGTCGAGGGCACCCGCCTGGTCATGGAGTACGCCGACAAGCTGCTGGGATCCGACACCGTCTTCGGCTACCAGTACAGCCCGGAGATCTTCACCGACACCGAGCTGGACTTCGCCCTGGAGGTCTGCGAGGCCGTCTGCGACGTCTGGCAGCCCGCCGAGGGCCGCGAGATCATCCTGAACCTGCCCGCCACCGTGGAGCGCTCCACGCCCTCCACGCACGCGGACCGCTTCGAGTGGATGGCCCGCAACCTGACCCGCCGCGAGCACATCTGCATCTCCGTGCACCCGCACAACGACCGCGGCACCGCCGTGGCGGCCGCCGAGCTGGCCCTGATGGCCGGCGCGGACCGCATCGAGGGCTGCCTGTTCGGACAGGGCGAGCGCACCGGCAACGTCGACCTGATCACGCTGGGCATGAACCTGTTCTCCCAGGGCATCGACCCGCAGATCGACTTCTCGCAGATCGACGAGATCCGTCGCACGAGCGAGTACTGCAACCAGATGGAAGTACACCCGCGCCACCCCTACGCGGGCGATCTGGTCTACACCGCCTTCTCCGGCTCCCACCAGGACGCCATCAAGAAGGGCTTCGACGCCATGGAGGCCGACGCGGCCGCCCAGGGCAAGACGGTGGACGACATCGAGTGGGCGGTCCCGTACCTGCCGATCGACCCGAAGGACGTCGGCCGCTCCTACGAGGCCGTCATCCGGGTCAACTCGCAGTCCGGCAAGGGCGGCATCGCGTACGTCCTGAAGAACGACCACAAGCTGGACCTGCCGCGCCGCATGCAGATCGAGTTCTCGCGGATCATCCAGGCCAAGACCGACTCCGAGGGCGGCGAGGTCACCCCGAAGGCGATCTGGGACGTCTTCCAGGACGAGTACCTGCCCAACCCCGAGAACCCGTGGGGCCGAATCCAGCTGCGCTCCGGCCAGACCACCACCGACAAGGACGGCACCGACACGCTGACCGTCGAGGCGGTCGTGGACGGCGTGGAGACCGTGCTGGACGGCACCGGCAACGGCCCGATCTCGGCCTTCTTCGACGCCCTGGCCGCCATCGGCATCGACGCCCGCCTGCTGGACTACACCGAGCACACGATGAGCGAGGGCGCCTCCGCCGTCGCCGCCTCGTACATCGAGTGCGCGATCGACGGCCGCGTCCTGTGGGGCATCGGCATCGACGCGAACACCACCCGCGCCTCCCTGAAGGCGGTCATCTCCGCCGTCAACCGCGCGGGCCGCTGAGACCGGTCTACGAGCGAACCCCGCTCCCCCTTCCGGGGGGGCGGGGTTCCGCCGTTCCCGGGGCCCTCAGCGGGCCAGGTAGCCGCCGTCCACCGGGAGGACGACGCCCGTCACGAACGAGGCCGCGTCGGAGGCCAGGAAAGCGATGACGCGGGCCACCTCCTCCGGCTCGCCGAGCCGGCCCATCGGGTACGCCGCGGAGACCTCCGCCGGGTACTCCGGCCCGCCCGGCTCCCCGTCCAGGGCCAGCACCCGCTCCGTACGGATGGTTCCGGGCGCCACCGCGTTGACCCGGATCCCGCGCGCGGCCCACTCCACCGCGAGGTGCTTGGTCAGCCCCGACGCCACGAACTCCTCCGGGCTGGTCTCGCGTACATCCGAAAGGGGGATCACCCCGGCGTTCGCCACGGCGACGTCGAGCCGCCCGTACGCCTCCACCGCGGCCGTCACCATCGCGCGGTTGGACTCCGGATCGGACACGTCACCGGTCACCACGGTGATCGCACGGCCCTCGTCCGCCAGCCGCGCACGCAGGGCTTCCAGGCCGGGGCCGTTGACATCGGACGCGGTCACCCGGGCCCCGGAGCGGGCCAGCAGCAGGGCCGTGGCCCGGCCGATGCCGCTCGCGGCGCCGGTCACCAGACGGGAGTTGTCGTTCATGCGCAGGAGCGTAGGGAAGCCGGGCGGCGGCGGGCCGGCGGCAGGGGCACAGATCAGCCAAGTACGGCGGACGGAGGATGTTGTCTTGTCACACGACTGACGCATCCTCACCGATGTGGCTAACATCACGCCAACCCGGCGATGTTGCCGGAAGGTTACGGAGGTGCGACGTGCTGCCAGTTCGGGGTGGGGACGGCCGGAAGCTGACGGTCTGGGGCATCCGCACCACCTGGAGCACCGTGGGGGACGGGGAGTTCTTCTGCCCCGACTGCGGTGGCGACCGTAACTACCGACGGCGCACGGGGCGCCGCCGGTTCACCGTCCTCGGTGTGCCGCTGCTGCCCCGCGGGCAGGCGGGTCCCGTCGTCGAGTGCCAGGGCTGCCGCGAGCGGTTCGGCACCGACGTCCTGGACTACCTCACCACCACCCGCTTCTCCGCGCTGCTGCGCGACGCCGTGCACACCGTGACCCTGGCCGTGCTGGCCGCCGGCGGGACGGCCTCGCGCAGTGCGCTGGAGGCCGCCGTGGGCGCCGTACGGTCCGCCGGGTTCCAGGACTGCACCGAGGAGCAGCTGGAGTCCCTCATCGAGGGGCTGGCCGCCGAGGAGGGGCGGCTCGGGCTCTACGACGGCCCCGACTGCTACGGCGCCGCGCTCTCGATCGAACTGCACGAGGCCCTGGAGCCGCTGGCCCCGCACCTGGCCGGCCCGGGCCGCGAATCGATCCTGCTGCAGGGCGCGCGCGTCGCGCTGGCCGACGGCCCGTACATCCCCGCGGAGCGCGAGGTGCTGGCGACGGTGGGCGCGGCGCTGCGGATCGACGCGGACGAGGTCGCGCGGCTGCTGTCGGCGGTCCGGGCGCCGTAGGGCCCGCACCGGACGCTGCGAGGCCGCGCACCCCGCCCCCGGAGACCCCGGGGCGGGGTGCGCCGCCATGAGGCGGCGCGGGGCCTCGCACAGCCCCCTCCGCGGCGCGGCGCCTCGCGGGCGGATCCGTACGCGACCCGGGACCGGGAGATCGTTTCGGCCGGGGGGACCGTTTCGGACGTGGCCACGGCCCCGGGGCGGGCGAAAACGGCACATTCCGAGATAACGATCGGGCCTCGCACCCTCGTTTTCGAGATCCTTCCGCGTGCTGTGAACCGCGGAGCCGTGCTATCCGTACGGAGTGTTTCCACAGGATGGACGGACGGAGCGGGGCCTTCTTCTTTGCGTGGCCGAACGGCTCGCGGAGTGTTAACCCGCACGTCACCGCGGAGGGCCTTCGCGTTCGCGCAGCGGGAAGCGCCGATTCCGTCGAGCGTTGGCCATAGCTGAATCCGGGAGTCCCCACCACTGGAGAAACCTCCAGAGCCCGTACGTCTGCGCGTCAACATTTTGTAGCAGCCGACGATATCTGTGAGCGGCCCCACAGGCGTTCAATTCCGGTCACACGAGGAGACGCCGCCGGTAACACCGCGGAGCTTCGATTCACGTGGACGCACTGACAACCCTGACGGATCAACGGGCTAACGACCCACTCCGGCCAGGGATAACCAGCTTCCTTCAGCTTCCTCTCAGTTACCTACCTCATTGAAGGGCAAGGCAGAGATGGCACGTGTCGCCGCACCGCTTTCCGCCACCGGAAAGCAGAGCACGCACCCGGTCGACGAGGTGCTCCCCCTCCCCAAGCTCGCGCTGTACGGCTTCCAGCACGTACTCGCGTTCTACGCCGGTGCGGTGATCGTTCCGATCATCGTCGGTGGTGCCCTCGGGCTCTCCGCCGAGCAGCTGGTCTACCTGATCAATGCCGACCTCCTCACCTGCGGTATCGCCTCGATCATCCAGGCGTGGGGCATCGGCAGGATCGGGGCGCGGCTGCCCCTGATCCAGGGCGTCACCTTCACCGCGGTGTCCCCGATGATCGCCATAGGTCTCGGAGCGGGCGGCGGGACGGCGGGCCTCCTCGTCATCTACGGCGCGGTCATCACGGCCGGCATCGCCACCTTCGCCTTCGCCTGGCTGCCTCCCAAGGCCTTCCGCATGATCATGCGGCTCTTCCCGCCGGTCGTCACCGGCACGGTGATCACCGTCCTCGGCATCGTGCTGATCCCGGTCGGACTGAACGACGCCGCGGGCGGCCTCGGCAGCCCCGACTTCGGTGACCCGAAGCACTTCGCCTACGCCGGCGGCACGATGCTCTTCATCCTCATCCTGATGAAGCTCGGCCGGCCGTTCCTCAACAGCATCTCCATCCTGCTCGGCCTCGTCGGCGGCACCGCCGTCGCCTTCCTGCTCGGCGACGCCAAGTTCGGCAACGTGAGCAACTCGGACTGGATCGGCATCACCACGCCGTTCTACTACGGCGCCCCGAAGTTCGAGTGGTTCCCGATCGTCCTGATGCTCATCGTCATGCTGATCACCATGGTCGAGACCACCGGCGACACCTACGCCGTCGGCGACATCGTCGGCAAGGACATCGACAGCGAGACCGTGGCCCGCGCCCTGCGTGCCGACGGAGCCGCGACCGCCCTCGGCGGTGTCCTCAACTCCTTCCCGTACGTGGCCTTCGCGGAGAACGTCGGCCTGGTCCGCATGACCAAGGTCAAGAGCCGCTTCGTCGTGGTCGCCGCGGGTGTCTTCATGATCGTGCTCGGCCTGCTCCCCAAGGCCGCCGCGATCGTCGCCGCGGTCCCGCACGGAGTGCTCGGCGGCGCCGCGACCGTGATGTTCGCGATGGTCGCCCTGGCGGGCATCCAGACCCTGGCCAAGGTCGACCTCAAGGAGGAGAAGAACGCGCTCATCGTGGGCGTCTCCCTGGCCTTCGCGCTGCTCCCCGCCACCGTGCCGGTCCTCTTCAAGGACCACATGGACGCGGACCTCTCCTCGCTCCTCAACAGCGGCGTGACCCTCGGTGCCACCGCCGCCATCGTCCTGAACCTGATCTTCAACGGTCTGGGCAAGGACGACGCGCACGGCGCCCCGCTGGCCGACTCCCTGCTGGCCGACGCTCCGAAGGCCGACGCGTCGAAGGACGCCGCCCCGGCGGCGGACGACGAGCCCACGGCAGCCATTCCGGCCCAGTCGGGCGAGGGCGAGCCCGCCCCGGCGCCGACCGCCTGATCCTCCCAAGGGGTGTCCCCCGCCGGGCCTCGGGCCCGGCGGGGGTCGCTGCCGTTCCGGGGGAGTCCGCCTCGTCGGGGAGTCCGCCTTGTCGGTGGGGTACAGGACAATGGGCTCCATGAGTCTGTTCCGCGACGACGGCATCGTGCTGCGCACCCAGAAGCTGGGTGAGGCGGACCGCATCATCACGCTCCTGACCCGGGGCCACGGCCGGGTCCGGGCCGTCGCCCGCGGCGTCCGGCGCACCAAGTCCAAGTTCGGCGCCGGGCTGGAACCTTTCTCCCACGCCGACGTGCAGTTCTTCTCGCGCGGCGGCGAACTGATCGGCCGCAGCCTCCCGCTCTGCACACAGACCCAGATCATCGCCCCGTACGGCAACGGCATCGTCACCGACTACGCCCGCTACACCGCCGGCACCGCGATGCTGGAGACCGCCGAGCGGTTCACCGACCACGAGGGCGAACCCGCCGTACAGCAGTACCTGCTGCTCGTCGGCGCCCTGCGCACCCTCTCGCGCGGCGAACACGCGCCGAACCTCATCCTCGACGCCTTCCTGCTGCGCTCCCTCGCCGTCAACGGCTACGCGCCCAGCTTCGACGACTGCGCGAAGTGCGGACTCCACGGACCCAACCGGCACTTCTCCGTCGCCGCGGGCGGGGTCATATGCGGCGACTGCCGCGTCCCCGGCAGCGTCGTACCCTCGTCGGAGGCCATCGCCCTGCTCAGCGCGCTGCTGACGGGCGACTGGGCCCACGCCGACGCGTGCGAGGCGCGTCACGTGCGGGAGGGCAGCGGGCTGGTTTCCGCCTACTTGCACTGGCATCTGGAGCGCGGACTACGCTCCCTTCGATACGTCGAGAAATAGGAGCTGGGCACATGGCACGACGCGGGATTCTGGGACGCTCTCGCCGGGAGTACAAGGTTCCCGAGCCGCACCCCTCCGGTGAGCGCCCGCCGAAGATCCCCGGCGAGCTCATCCCGAACCACGTCGCGGTCGTCATGGACGGCAACGGCCGCTGGGCCAAGGAGCGCGGCCTGCCGCGCACCGAGGGCCACAAGGTGGGCGAGGGCGTCGTACTCGACGTGCTCAAGGGCTGCCTGGAGATGGGCGTCAAGAACCTCTCCCTGTACGCCTTCTCGACGGAGAACTGGAAGCGCTCGCCCGACGAGGTCCGCTTCCTCATGAACTTCAACCGCGACGTCATCCGGCGCCGCCGCGACGAGATGAACGAGCTGGGCATCCGCATCCGCTGGGTCGGCCGCATGCCGAAGATGTGGAAGTCGGTCGTCCAGGAGCTCCAGGTCGCGCAGGAGCAGACCGTCGACAACGACGCGATGACCCTCTACTTCTGCGTCAACTACGGCGGCCGCGCCGAGATCGCGGACGCGGCGCAGGCCATCGCGCGCGATGTGGCGGCGGGGAAGCTGGACCCCTCGAAGGTCAACGAGAAGACCTTCGCGAAGTACATGTACTACCCGGACATGCCGGACGTGGACCTCTTCCTGCGCCCGAGCGGCGAGCAGCGCACCTCCAACTACCTGCTCTGGCAGAGCGCCTACGCCGAGATGGTGTTCCAGGACGTCCTGTGGCCCGACTTCGACCGCCGCAACCTCTGGCAGGCCTGCTACGAGTACGCCCAGCGCGACCGCCGCTTCGGCGGGGCCGTCCCGAACCAGGGGGAGCCGGGCACCTCGGCCTGAGCCTCGTCTACGCTCCCGTGTCATGCACACGGGTGGAGATCAGGCGCAGCACACGGAACAGGTCGTATTGGCGTACAGGCCGACGCTCGCGGACGTTCGGGGGGCCGTCCGGGCCCGCGCCCGGCGGACGGGAGCGGGCCGGGCGGAGACGGCCGCGATCCCGCTGATGACGGCCGTCCTCGTGACGGCGTTCGGCCTGGTCCGCGGAGTCCTGCCGGTCGTCCTCGTGGGCGGCGCGGTGGTGTCGCTGGGCGTCGGGCTCATCGGTGCCCGGTTTGTCCGGCGCAGCATGGCCCGCCAGATCCACAGCGTCGTGGGGCAGTACGGGGAGTGCCGCACGACGGCAGACGACCGGGGCGCCGTGACCACGGGCGAGACCATGTCCTTCTCGGCCGACTGGAAGCTCTTCCCGCGGTACGTCGAGACGCCCGAGCTGTTCGTCCTCATCGGGGGCACGCGCGCGGCCGCCATCGGGGTGCTCCCGAAGCGGGGCGCCCAGCACCCCGGCGACATCGACCGGCTGCGGGCGATCCTCGACCGGAACCTGAAGCGGCTCTAGGCCGTCATCCGAAAGAGACGACCTAGGCCAAGAGACGACCTAGGCCGCGGCCGCCGCGCAGTCCGCGCAGGTGCCGAAGACCTCCACCGTGTGGGCGACGTTCACGAAGCCGTGTTCGGCCGCGATCGCCTCCGCCCACTTCTCCACCGCCGGGCCCTCCACCTCGACGGCCTTGCCGCACTTGCGGCAGACCAGGTGGTGGTGGTGTTCCCCGGTGGAGCAGCGCCGGTAGACGGACTCGCCGTCGCTGGTCCGCAGCACGTCGACCTCGCCGGCGTCCGCGAGGGACTGCAGGGTGCGGTAGACGGTGGTCAGGCCCACGGAATCACCGCGGTGCTTGAGCATGTCGTGGAGTTCCTGGGCACTGCGGAACTCGTCCACCTCGTCCAGCGCCGCCGCCACGGCGGCCCGCTGTCGGGTGGATCGTCCTCGTACTGGCGCGGTATTCATCTCGCCAGGCGCAGTCGCCACCGGTTCCTCCTCGTCTCGGCCTCGGGCCATTGTGCCAGGCGGCCGCCTGCCCGAGGTCTTCAGACCTTTACGTCGTCCCGCGTACAGACTTCTTCGGCGGCGCGGGCGGCCCTGGCCCGGCGCCGGGCCAGGGGGGTGGACACCGCCGTCATCACCATGAAGACGGCGATGGCGAGCAGCACGATCGTGCCGCCGGACGGCGCGTCGATGTAGTACGTGGCGGCCGTGCCGGACAGCGAGACCAGCACGCCGATGACCATGGCCACCGTCAGGGTGGCGGTGAACCCGCGGGTGACGCGCTGGGCGGCCGCGACCGGGATCACCATCATGGCGCTGACCAGCAGCAGGCCGACGATGCGCATCGCGACGGTGACGGTGACGGCGGCGGTGACGGCCATCAGCAGGTTCAGGAAGCGCACCGGCAGGCCGGTGACCCGGGCGAATTCCTCGTCCTGGCAGACGGCGAACAGCTGCCGGCGCAGGCCCAGGGTGACGGCGACGACGAACAGGGCGAGGATCACGACCGCGGTGATGTCCTCGGCCGAGACGGTGGTGATGGAGCCGAAGAGGTAGCTCGTCAGGTTGGCCGTCGAGCCGCCCGGAGCCAGGTTGATGATCATGACGCCGCCGGCCAGGCCGCCGTAGAAGAGCATGGCCAGTGCGATGTCCCCGCTGGTCTTGCCGCGGGAGCGGATCAGTTCCATGCCGACCGCGCCGATGATCGCGACGAGGGTGGCCATCCACACGGGGCTCGTGTTGAGCAGGAAGCCGAGCGCGACGCCGGTCATGGCCACGTGCCCGATGCCGTCGCCCATGACGGCCTGGCGGCGCTGCACGAGGTACGTGCCGATCGCGGGGGCCGTGATGCCGACGAGGGCGGCGGCGATGAGGGCCCGCTGCATGAAGGCGTAGTCGAGGAGGTCCATCAGCTCAGCAGTCCCGTCCGGAGCGGCTCGGCGTCGTGCGCCGCGTGGGGGTGTACGTGGTCGTGGCCCGGCAGTGCGTGCTGGCCCAGGGCCTCCGGGGGCGGGCCGTCGTGCGTGACGCAGCCGTCGCGCAGGACGACGGCGCGGTCGATGAGCGGCTCCAGCGGTCCCAGCTCGTGCAGGACCAGCAGCACGGTGGTCCCGGCGACGACCTGGCTGCGCAGGGCGTTCGCGAGGACCTCCTGGTTGGCCAGGTCCACGCCGGCCATCGGCTCGTCCATGATCAGCAGCTCGGGTTCGCCGGCGAGCGCGCGGGCGATGAGCACCCGCTGGTGCTGGCCGCCGGAGAGGGCGTTGACGGAGGCGTCGGCGTGGGAGCCCATGTCGACCAGGTCCAGCGCGCGGTCCACCGCGGCCTTGTCGGCCTTGCGCAGGAACCCGAAACGGGTGCGGGCGAGCCGGCCGGCCGAGACGACCTCGCGGACGGTGGCGGGGACCCCGCTGGCGGCGGTGGTGCGCTGGGGCACGTACCCGATGCGCGACCAGTCGCGGAAGCGCTTGAACTCGGTGCCGAAGAGGGACAGGGCGCCGTCGCTCAGCGGGACCTGGCCGACCACGGCGCGGACGGCCGTGGACTTGCCGGAGCCGTTGGCGCCGAGCAGGGCGACGACCTCACCGCGGCGGACGGTGAGGTCGATGCCGCGCAGCACGGGGCGCGAGCCGAGCGAGGCCGTGGCCCCGCGCAGGGATATGACGGGCTGGTCCAGGGCCTGGGTGGGCTTGGACTCCATGGCTCGCGCCTCCGTTGCCGCTATTGCTGCTGCCATTACTTGCTGCCGAGTGCCTTCTGGAGGTTCTTCAGGTTGGCCCGCATGACCTCGAAGTAGTCAGCGCCCTGGGACTTGTCCGTGATTCCCTCCAGGGGATCCAGGACGTCGGTCTTCAGGCCGGTGTCCGTCGCGAGGGTCTTGGCCGTCTTGTCGCTGGCCAGGGTCTCGAAGAACACCGTCGTCACATTGTCCTGCTTCGCGAGGGCCTGCAGCTCCTTCATTCGTGCCGGGCTCGGCTCGGACTCGGGGTCGACGCCGGAGATGCCCTCCTGGTCGAGGCCGTAGCGCTCGGCGAGGTAGCCGAAGGCGGAGTGGGTGGTGATGAAGGTCTTGGAGGCCGTGTTCTTCAGGCCGTCCTTGAACTCGGTGTCCAGCGCGCCCAGCTTGGCGACGAGGTCGTCGGTGTTCTTCTTGTAGTCCGCCGCGTGGTCGGGGTCGGACTTCTCCAGGGCCGAGCCGACGCCCTTGGCGAGCTCGGCGTACTTGACCGGGTCGAGCCAGACGTGCGGGTCCTCGCCGGATTCGCCGTGGTTGTGGCCGTCGTCCGCGGCGTGCTCTTCGGCCTTCGCGTGCTCGTCGCCCTCGGTGTGCTCGTGGCCCGCTTCGCCGTGGCCCGGTTCGGCGCCGTGCTCGTCGTGGCCGGAGGTGCCGTGCACCTCCAGCTTGGTGAGGGTGGCGGCGTCGACGACGTTCTTCACGCCGGACTGGGCGACGGCCTTGTCGACGGCGGGCTGCAGCGTCTTGAGGTAGATGACGACATCGGCCTCGCCGAGCTGCGCGGTCTGCTTCGGGGTGATCTCCAGGTCGTGCGGCTCGACCCCGGGCTTGGTGAGGGTGTCGACCTTCACATGGCCCTTGCCGATCTGCTCGGCGAGGAACTGCATCGGATAGAACGACGCCATCACGTCGAGCTTGCCGTCCTCGGCCCCGGCGGCTCCGGCCGTGCCCGAGCAGGCGGTGAGGGCCGTGGCGGCGAGGGCGACGGTCGCGGCGAGGGCGGCGGTGGGTATGAGGCGTCGTACGTTCATGACATCCATTTTCATCAAAGATGGAAACGATTGTCAAAAACCCAGGTGAGGAGGGTGCGGAGGGCCCGTGGACGGGGGTCCCGATTTGAAAGGGGGGGTGCGGGCGCCGGTAACCTTGAGGCTTCGCCGTTCGTCCTCGTAAATGAAGAGAGCACCGTGGCCGCCGACAAGATCGAAACCATCGTCAGCCTGAGCAAGCGCCGTGGCTTCGTTTTCCCGTGCAGTGACATCTACGGCGGCTCCAAGGCCGCCTGGGATTACGGTCCGCTCGGTGTCGAGCTCAAGGAGAACATCAAGCGCCAGTGGTGGAAGGCGATGGTCACCGGGCGTGAGGACATCGTCGGCCTCGACTCGTCCGTGATCCTGGCCCCCGAGGTCTGGGTGGCCTCCGGCCACGTCGGCACCTTCTCGGACCCGCTGACCGAGTGCACCTCCTGTCACAAGCGCCACCGCGCCGACCACCTGGAAGAGGCGTACGAGGCCAAGCACGGCCGTGTGCCCGCCAACGGTCTCGCGGACATCAACTGCCCCAACTGCGGCGTGAAGGGCCAGTTCACCGAGCCCAAGCAGTTCTCCGGCATGCTGGAGACCCACCTCGGCCCGACCCAGGACACCGGCTCCAAGGCGTACCTGCGCCCCGAGACCGCCCAGGGCATCTTCACCAACTTCGCCCACGTGATGACCACCTCGCGCAAGAAGCCCCCGTTCGGCATCGCGCAGATGGGCAAGTCCTTCCGCAACGAGATCACCCCCGGCAACTTCATCTTCCGCACCCGCGAGTTCGAGCAGATGGAGATGGAGTTCTTCGTCAAGCCGGGCGAGGACGAGCAGTGGCAGGAGTACTGGATGCAGGAGCGGTGGAACTGGTACCGCGACCTCGGCATCCGCGAGGAGAACATCCGCTGGTACGACCACCCGAAGGAGAAGCTGTCCCACTACTCGAAGCGCACCGCCGACATCGAGTACCGCTTCAACTTCGGTGGCAATGAGTTCTCCGAGCTCGAGGGCGTCGCCAACCGCACCGACTTCGACCTCAAGGCGCACTCCGCCGCCTCCGGCACGGACCTCCTCTACTTCGACCAGGAGACCAAGGAGAAGTACACCCCGTACGTCATCGAGCCCGCGGCCGGTGTCAACCGCGCCATGCTCGCCTTCATGCTCGACGCGTACAACGAGGACGAGGCCCCCAACGCCAAGGGCGTCATGGAGAAGCGCACCGTGATGCGCCTCGACCCGCGCCTGGCCCCGGTCAAGGTCGCCGTCCTGCCGCTGTCCCGCAACGCGCAGCTGTCGCCGAAGGCCAAGGGCCTCGCCGCCGACCTGCGCAAGTACTGGAACATCGAGTTCGACGACGCGGGCGCCATCGGCCGCCGCTACCGCCGCCAGGACGAGATCGGTACGCCGTTCTGCGTCACCGTCGACTTCGACACCCTCGACGACAACGCGGTGACCGTGCGCGAGCGCGACACCATGAAGCAGGAGCGCGTCTCCCTGGACCAGATCCAGAGCTACCTCGGCAGCCGCCTGCTCGGCTGCTAGGTCCCGCCGCGAGAACGGCAGTGGCCCGGTGCGCTTCGCGCACCGGGCCACTGCCGTCTTGCCGTGCCGTCAGGCGCGCAGGCCCCGGATGACCAGGGCGGTGACCGCCTCGAACTCGGCGGTGATCGTCGGCCCCCGCCAGTCCGCCGCGTACTGCGGATCGTGGAAGCGGCCGGTGGCGTCGAACACCGCGCGCGCGGCGGCCGGTACGTCGGGCGCGCTGAGCGATCCCGCCGCGACCCCCTCGCCGATGATCCGGGACAGCTGGTCGATCAGCTCGGTCAGGTGCTGCTCCACCACGCCGCTGTTCTCGTCGAGCAGCACGATGTACGTGGCGAACAGCTCCGGGTCGTCACCCGCCTTGTGGCGCTTGGCCTCGAACAGTGCCTCCAGCCAGGACTCCAGCTTGGAGGGGGCCGACTCGGCCGGCGCCGAGGCGATCCGCTCCAGCATGACCACGCTCTTGGCGAGCCAGCGGTCCGTGACGGCCTCGCGCAGCGCGGCCTTCGACGCGAAGTGCCGGTACACGCTGCCGTGGCTGACGCCCAGGGCGCGCGCCACGTCCACCACGGTCGCCTTGGTCGGGCCGAAGCGGCGCAGCACCTCCTCGGTGGTTTCGAGGATGCGCTCGGGGGTGAGGGGCTCGGCGGCTGCGGGTGGCATGAGTACGACCGTACAGCCGGATCAGTGCTCGCTGTCCAGGTGGGCCATCTGGGCTGCCGGGTACCGCTCGCCGGCGGCCGCACCGGCCGGGACCGCGTCCTCGATGGCGGCGATGTCGGCGGGGGTCAGCGCGACCTGAAGGGCACCCAGTGCCTCGCCGAGCCGTTCGCGGCTGCGGGCGCCGACCAGCGGCACGATGTCCTCGCCCCGCGAGAGCACCCAGGCGATGGCCGTCTGGGCGACGGTGACGCCCTTCTCGTCGGCGACCTTGCGCAGGGCGTCGACCAGGTCGAGGTTCCGGTCGAGGTTGCCGCCCTGGAAGCGCGGGCTCATCCCGCGGAAGTCGCCCGGAGCCAGTGCCCGGTCGCGGGTGAAGTGGCCGCTGATCAGCCCGCGGGACAGCACCCCGTACGCGGTGACGCCGATGCCGAGCTCGCGGGCGGCCGGCAGGATCTCCTCCTCGATCCCGCGCGAGATCAGGGAGTACTCGATCTGGAGGTCGGAGATCGGGGCCACGGCGGCGGCCCGGCGCAGGGTGTCCGCGCCGACCTCGGAGAGGCCGATGTGCCGGACGTGCCCGGCGGCGACGGCTTCGGCGATGGCGCCGACGGTCTCCTCGATCGGCACGTCGGGGTCCACGCGGGCGATGCGGTAGATGTCGATGTGGTCCCGGCCGAGCCGCTGGAGCGAATAGGCCAGGAAGTTCTTGACGGCCTCCGGCCGCCCGTCATAGCCGGTGAAACCGCCCTCGACCGTGCGCAGCGCGCCGAACTTCACGCTGGTCAGCGCCTTCTCACGGGCCGCGGCGGGGGCGGTGCGCAGGGCTTCGTTGATGAGGAGCTCGTTGTGCCCCATGCCGTAGAAGTCGCCGGTGTCGAGGAGGGTGACTCCGGCGTCGAGGGCGGCGTGGATGGTGGCGAGGGACTCCGCCCGGTCGGCCTCGCCGTAGAGGGCGGACATCCCCATGCAGCCCAGCCCCAGGGGGAAGGCCGCGGGGCCGCTGCTGCCGAGGGTGCGGTGCGGTGCCGCGGGGTGCGCTGAGGTGCTCCGGTTCGTCGTCATGGAACGAGAGTGACATGACGAGTGACAGATTTCAATATCTGTCACCCGTCAGCGTGAAGGGGTGCTCGGGCAGCGGGCCGAGCGCGGCCGCCGCCGGCTCAGTGCAGCGGTGCGGCGCCCGTCTTCGCCGGGCCGGTCTGCGGCTCCAGGGCGCGGGCCGTGCGCAGGGCCGTCTCGCGGGCCCAGGTGCCGCTGGTCGCGAAGCCGACGAACAGGACGAGCAGTCCGCACGCCGTGATGATCCACCAGGCGGGCCGGGCGGCGGCCACGAACGCGGCGGCCGACCCGGACCCGCCCGCCAGCCCCGCGGCCAGGACCGCGCCGACGACGGCCACGCCCAGCGCCCCGCCGGTCTGCCGGCTGGTGGAGGCCACCGCCGCGGCCACGCCGGCCTGGGCGCGCGGCATCCCGGAGACGGCGGTGTTGGTGATCGGCGCGTTCACCAGGCCGAACCCGATGCCGAAGAGCACGTACCCGCAGAACAGCATCGGGGTGGAGCTCTCGGCCGAGAACGCGGCGAACAGCAGCCCGCTCGCGCTCATCGTCACGCCCGCGACCAGCAGCGGCAGTCGCGGCCCCCGGGTGGCGACGAGCCGTCCCGACACGGGTGCGCACAGGAAGGCGAAGGCCGCCATCGGCAGCATGTACAGGCCGGCGTCCAGGGCGTCGAGGCCCCGTACGTCCTGGAGGTACAGGGTGTTCAGGAACAGGAACCCGGACAGCGCGGCGAAGGCGCTGACCGCGAGCACCGTGGCCCCGCTGAAGGGGGCGCTACGGAAGAACCGCGGGTCGATCAGGGGCTCCGCCCGCCGTGACTCGTAGGCCACCAGCCCGGCCAGGGAGGAGACGGCGACGAGTGCGCACCCCAGGATCAGCGGGGAGCGCAGTCCGGCGGCGGGGGCCTCGATGATCCCGAACGTGACCGAGCCGAGCAGCCCCATGATCAGCAGCTGCCCCATCGGGTCCGGGCGGCGCGGGTGGTCGGCCCGGGACTCCGGGATGTAGCGCAGGGTCAGGACGAGGGCGAGGAGGCCGACGGGGAGGTTGATCCAGAAGATGGACCGCCAGCCGACCGAGTCCACGAGCAGGCCGCCGATCAGCGGGCCCGCGGCCATGGAGATGCCGACGACCGCGCCCCAGACGCCGATGGCGCGGGCGCGCTCGCGCGGTTCGGTGAAGGTGTTGGTGATGATCGACATGGCGACCGGGTTGAGCATCGAGCCGCCGACGGCCTGGATCATCCGGAAGGCGATCAGCCAGCCCAGGCTCGGCGCGAGCGAGCAGAGCACCGAGCCTGCGGTGAAGAGCACGACGCCGACGATGAACACCTTGCGGCGGCCGATCCGGTCCGCGGTGGAGCCGGCCAGCATCAGCAGCGAGGCCAGGACCAGGGTGTACGCGTCGATCGTCCACTGCATGCCGGCCACGGAGGCGTCCAGGTCGCGGCGCATGGCGGGGAGGGCGACGTTCAGGACCGTGTTGTCCAGGCTGACGATGAGCAGGCTCATGCAGCAGATCGTCAGGATCAGCAGGCGCCGCCGCTGGGTCAGCTCGTCCATGGGGCCGATAGTACGCCTAACTAACGACATGCGATCAACGGCACGACTGAGCCACAATGGTGGAATGACCACGCTCCCCCCGCCTCTCGCGATCGGCCCGCACACCGTGCAGCCCCCGGTGGTGCTCGCGCCCATGGCCGGCATCACCAACGCCCCGTTCCGTACCCTGTGCCGCGAGTTCTCGGGCGGCAAGGGGCTGTTCGTGAGCGAGATGATCACGACCCGGGCCCTGGTCGAGCGCAACGAGAAGACCATGCAGCTGATCCACTTCGACGAGACCGAGAAGCCCCGCTCGATCCAGCTGTACGGAGTCGACCCCGCGACGGTCGGCAAGGCGGTCCGCATGATCGTCGAAGAGGACCGCGCCGACCACATCGACCTCAACTTCGGCTGCCCGGTGCCCAAGGTCACCCGCAAGGGCGGCGGCTCGGCCCTCCCGTACAAGCGGAACCTGCTGCGCGCGATCCTGCGCGAGGCTGTCGCGGGCGCCGGCGACCTGCCGGTGACGATGAAGATGCGCAAGGGCATCAACGACGACCACCTCACCTACCTCGACGCCGGCCGGATCGCCGTCGAGGAGGGCATCACCGCCATAGCCCTGCACGGCCGCACCACCGCCCAGCACTACGGCGGCACCGCCGACTGGGAGGCCATCGCACGGCTCAAGGAGCACGTGCCGGAGATCCCGGTGCTCGGCAACGGCGACATCTGGTGCGCCGAGGACGCGCTGCGCATGGTCCGCGAGACCGGCTGCGACGGTGTCGTCGTCGGGCGCGGCTGCCTGGGGCGCCCGTGGCTGTTCAACGACCTGGTGGCGGCCTTCGAGGGGCGTCCCGAGGACTTCCACAAGCCCACGCTGCGGGAGGTCGGGCAGACCATGCTCCGCCACGCCCAGCTGCTGGGGGAGTGGATCGGCGACGAGGCGCGCGGGGTGATCGACTTCCGTAAGCACGTGGCCTGGTACACCAAGGGCTTCTCGGTGGGTTCGGAGATGCGGCAGAAGCTCGCCGTCACCTCTTCCCTGGCCGAGCTGGATGCTCATCTGAGCGAGCTGGATTTGGATCAGCCCTGGCCGGACAGCGCGGACGGCCCGAGGGGCCGTACGTCCGGAAACAACCGGGTTGTCCTGCCCGAGGGCTGGTTGAAGGATCCGTACGACTGCGCGGGCGTGAGCGAGGAAGCCGAACTGGACACGTCCGGAGGCTGAGAAATCGGTGGCAAAACGTGCCGCCGGTGGCGTGACATACGCCACGCATGGGTGAGGTTTCGCTCAGATGAGCGTAATGGCCACGGGTAAGACTTTCAAAGGGTGGCACTGGGTGCCACCCTTTGTTCGTTCAAGTCTTGAACGCAAATGTATCGATGATCGCTCATCGGAGCGGAAACAGGCCTCAGTGGGCACCTTGGGCTTCGGGACCTGAAGGGTCTTCGTAGGTTTTGGCTACTCGCCAGTTACATTCGATTGGCTGGCACCCAGGTGGTTAAGGCCGCATGACGGCCAAGTGGACGTACCCATAAGCCTTCGATCTGGGTATGTTCCTGGCCGTCAGGGCAGCCACCGAGCCTCGAGGAGTCGAGACCCGTGTCGGAAAACAAAGATCAGAAGTTCGTCTACGACTTCACGGAGGGCAACCGCGACCTCAAGGACCTTCTCGGTGGCAAGGGTGCCAACCTCGCCGAGATGACCAACCTGGGTCTGCCGGTCCCTCCCGGCTTCACCATCACCACCGAGGCCTGCAAGGTCTACCTCGACAGCGGCGAGGCCCCGGCCGAGCTGCGCGAGGAGGTCAGCGCGCACCTCGCCGCCCTCGAGGCGAAGATGGGCAAGAAGCTCGGCCAGTCGGACGACCCGCTGCTGGTCTCCGTGCGTTCCGGCGCCAAGTTCTCGATGCCGGGAATGATGGACACGGTCCTCAACATCGGCCTCTCCGACGAGTCCGTCGCCGGCCTCGCCACCCAGGCCGGCAACGAGCGCTTCGCGTGGGACTCGTACCGCCGCCTCATCCAGATGTTCGGCAAGACCGTCCTCGACGTGGACGGCGAGCTCTTCGAGGAAGCCCTCGACGAGGCCAAGGCCGCCAAGAAGGTCACCGTCGACACGGACCTCGACGCCGCCGACCTGAAGAAGCTGGTCACCCGCTTCAAGAAGATCGTCGCCAAGCAGGCCGGCCGCGAGTTCCCGCAGGACGCCCGCGAGCAGCTCGACCTCGCCGTCGAAGCGGTCTTCAACTCCTGGAACACCGATCGCGCCAAGCTCTACCGCCGCCAGGAGCGCATCCCGAGCGACCTGGGCACCGCGGTCAACATCTGCTCCATGGTCTTCGGCAACCTCGGCCCCGACTCGGGCACCGGCGTGGCCTTCACCCGTGACCCGGCCACCGGCCACGCGGGCGTCTACGGCGACTACCTCCAGAACGCCCAGGGCGAGGACGTGGTCGCGGGCATCCGCAACACCGTGCCGCTCGCGGACCTGGAGACCATCGACAAGGTCTCGTACGACCAGCTCATGACGATCATGACGACGCTGGAGACCCACTACAAGGATCTCTGCGACATCGAGTTCACCATCGAGCGCGGCCAGCTGTGGATGCTGCAGACCCGCGTCGGCAAGCGCACCGCCGGCGCCGCCTTCCGCATCGCCACCCAGCTCGTGGACCAGGGCCTGATCGACGAGGCCGAGGCCCTCCAGCGCGTCAACGGCGCCCAGCTCGCGCAGCTGATGTTCCCGCGCTTCGACGAGAGCGCCAAGGCGACCCTGCTGGGCCGCGGTATCGCCGCCTCCCCGGGTGCGGCCGTCGGCAAGGCCGTCTTCGACTCCTACACGGCCGTCAAGTGGTCCCGCTCCGGCGAGAAGGTCATCCTGATCCGCCGCGAGACCAACCCGGACGACCTCGACGGCATGATCGCCTCCGAGGGCATCCTGACCTCGCGCGGCGGCAAGACCTCGCACGCGGCCGTCGTCGCCCGCGGCATGGGCAAGACCTGCGTCTGCGGCGCCGAGGACCTCGAGGTCGACACCAAGCGCCGCCGCATGACGGTCGGCGGGACGGTCGTCGAAGAGGGCGACGTCGTCTCCATCGACGGTTCCACCGGCAAGGTCTACCTCGGTGAGGTACCCGTCGTACCGTCCCCGGTCGTCGAGTACTTCGAGGGCCGCATGCACGCCGGCGCCGACGACGCCGACGAGCTCGTCGCCGCCGTGCACCGGATCATGGCCTACGCCGACCGCGTGCGCCGGCTGCGCGTGCGCGCCAACGCCGACAACGCCGAGGACGCGCTGCGCGCCCGCCGCTTCGGCGCCCAGGGCATCGGCCTGTGCCGCACCGAGCACATGTTCCTCGGCGAGCGCCGCGAGCTGGTCGAGCGCCTGATCCTCGCGGACACCGACAAGGAGCGTGAGGAGGCACTCAGTGCCCTCCTGCCGCTGCAGAAGAAGGACTTCGTCGAGCTGTTCGAGGCGATGGACGGACTGCCCGTCACCGTCCGCCTGCTCGACCCGCCGCTGCACGAGTTCCTGCCCGACATCACCGAGCTGTCGGTGCGCGTCGCCCTCGCCGAGTCCCGCAAGGACGCCAACGAGAACGACCTGCGCCTGCTCCAGGCCGTGCACAAGCTGCACGAGCAGAACCCGATGCTGGGTCTGCGCGGCGTCCGCCTCGGCCTGGTCATCCCCGGCCTGTTCAAGATGCAGGTCCGGGCGATCGCCGAGGCCGCCGCCGAGCGCAAGAACGCCAAGGGCGACCCGCGCGCCGAGATCATGGTCCCGCTGGTGGGCACCGTCCAGGAGCTGGAGATCGTCCGCGAGGAGGCCGACGCGGTCATCGCCGAGGTCGAGGCCGCCACCGGCACCGACCTCAAGCTGACCATCGGCACCATGATCGAGCTGCCCCGCGCCGCGCTCACCGCCGGCCAGATCGCCGAGGCCGCGCAGTTCTTCTCCTTCGGCACGAACGACCTGACCCAGACCGTGTGGGGCTTCTCCCGCGACGACGTCGAGGCCAGCTTCTTCACCGCCTACCTGGAGAAGGGCATCTTCGGGGTCTCGCCCTTCGAGACCATCGACCGGGACGGCGTCGGCACGCTGGTCCGCAGCGCCGTCGAGGCCGGCCGGGCCACCCGCCCCGACCTCAAGCTCGGCGTCTGCGGAGAGCACGGCGGCGACCCCGAGTCCGTCCACTTCTTCCACGAGGTCGGCCTGGACTACGTCTCCTGCTCGCCGTTCCGGATTCCGGTCGCGCGCCTGGAGGCCGGCCGCGCCGCCGCCGAGGCGAAGGGCAGCGACAGCCGCTGACCGCTCCGCGGCCCCGATGCCGGGGCCCCCATTGACCGCGCCTGCCCCCGGGTTCCCTGACGTCCGGTGGCAGGCGCGTCTATTTCCCCGGCCTGGCCCGGTGTTCCACGGCGTTCCTCGGTGTTCGCGGGCGTTCCACGGCGTTCCCCGGGCTCAGTATTGGTTCAATGTTGTTCCAGATGCCTTAACAGCAACAAGCGGTGGACGGATCCCCACCCGTCCACCGCCTGCCGCCAATCCGCCGGACACGTCGGCGCTTCCCGGTGCGACCGACCGCCAGGCCCCGCAAAGCCCCCCACGGCCTTCGCGGAGCGTTTCGGTCGCGCCGGAGTGTGCCCGGCGGAGTACAGGATTTCGGTTGTCACACCTTCGCCGAAAGGGGTTTCAACTGTGGCTGAAAGGCCATGGTGACCACGTGTGACGGCGTGCATACTCGAGGGGCGGGGGGATTGCGGTTGCACAGGTGGGGGTTCGGGTGCTGCGTATCCATTTCACTGGAGTGGACCTCGCGCGCGTAAGGATGGCAGGGCGTCCGGATGCGTTGTGGGAAACGATTCTGAGTTTTCACCGTTTACGGGACCGGCGGGATACCCGGCTCTTCGGCGATTGGCGTGCGGAAACACGCACCAGGTTGAATGGTGAAACACGACTTCTCGGTGCCCTGATACCGAGCCGCGGCTATTTCCCCGATTTTCTGACCCCCGTGGAGGGTCAGTACGGGTGGGACGTGGGCCTCGACGCACTGCGCGGGATCCGCCCCGAGCGGCTGCGCCGCGAGCTCACCCTGCTCGGCCGGGGCGTGGAGGCGGGCTCGGGCATGGCCGCGGCCTTCGGGATGCCGGCGGCGGCCGGCGGGGCCGCGTACCGCGGCTCCGAGGCCCTGGTCCCCAGGCGGCTGCGGGACTTCATGGAGGGGGACACCGCGCACCTGCCCCGGCTGCTGGGGGAGCTGCGCGGGTACCACCGGGCGGCCGTGGAGCCGTACTGGAGCCACATCCAGGCGCAGATCGAGGCCGAGCGGGCCGCGCGGGGGCGGGCGCTGCTCGACGGCGGAGCGGACGAGCTGCTGGCCTCGCTGCCGCCGATGCTGCGGTGGCGGGCGCCGGTGCTGGAGTGCGACTACCCCGTGGACCGGGACGTACGGCTGCGGGGGCGCGGGCTGCTGCTCCAGCCCTCCTTCTTCTGCCGGCGCACGGCGGTGACCCTGCACGATCCGGAGCTGCCGCCCGTGCTGGTGTATCCGGCGGCGGCCGAGTCGTCCTCGGCGCAGGCCGGCGGTGAGGCGGCCCGGCCGGCGGAGGAGCGGCGCCGGCACCGCCAGCACACCCTGGGCAAGCTCGTCGGGCACACCCGGTCGGTGGTGCTCCAGGCGATCGGTGACGGGGCCACCACGAGCGAGCTGGCGCGGCGGGCCGGGGTGTCGCTGGCCTCCGCGAGCCAGCACGCGGGGGTGATGCGGGAGGCCGGGCTGGTCACCACGCTGCGGCGGGGCAACGCCGTGTTGCACACGGTGACGCCGCTCGGAGCCGCGCTGCTCAAGGGCGGGGCCGTGGTGTCGTGACGGGCCGCGCCCCGGCGGGTTCGAAACCCCGCCGGGGTGCGGCCGGTGGTGCGGTGCGGCGCCGTTGCCAGGGGCTCCGCCCCCGGACCCCCGCGCCTCAAACGCCGGCGGGGCTGGATTTGGCCTCGGCCGGTGGTGACCTGCGAGGCGGTTGCCGGGGGCCGGCCCCCGGACCCCCGCGCCTCAGACGCAGGTGGGCTGGATTTGGCCCGGCCGGTGGTGACCTGCGAGGCCGTTGCCGGGGTTGGCCGGGCGGGGTTCGGTCAGACGCGGAACGGGCCCGTGACCTCGTACGTGATGCCGCCCGAAGAGCTGCCGCTCGTGCCGCGCTGGCTGCTGAAGTAGAGGCGGTTTCCGGCGGGGGAGAAGGCCGGGCCGCAGATCTCCGAGGAGGACTGGCCGGTGACCCGCAGGAAGGGGGCGACCACGTCGTCCGGGGTGATCACGCAGATCTCCAGGTTGCCGCCGTCCTCGGCGACGTACAGGTCGCCGTACGAGGAGCCCGTGACGTTGTCCACGCCCGTCAGGGGGGCGCCGCCGCCGGAGACGAGGGAGTCGTCGTAGGCCAGCTCGTAGGTGCTGTTGGCGAGGTTGAGCTGCCAGACCCGGTTGTCGCCCTTGGTGGTGAACCAGACCGTGTCATTGGCGTAGTGGCAGCCCTCGCCGCCGTTGAACTTCTTCGAGCCCGAGACCTGGGTGCGGGTGGTCGTCGGGGAGCCGTCCGGGTCCGGGACGTTCTGCCAGGTGAAGGAGCCGGAGGTGGCGGTGCCGGCGACGAGCACCTGGAGGGTGCCGGAGGAGAGGTTGCCCCAGGTGGTGGGGATGAAGCGGTAGAAGCAGCCGCTCGACTCGTCCTCCGTCATGTAGATCACCTGGCGCACGGGGTCGGCGGCCGCCGCCTCGTGCTTGAAGCGGCCCATCGCGGCGCGCCGGACGGACGCGTTCACCCCGTACGGGTCGGCCTCGTAGACGTAGCCGAGGCTGACCTCCTCGCAGGACAGCCAGGTGTTCCACGGGGTCTTGCCGCCCGCGCAGTTCTGCCGGGTGTTGGAGAGGATCCGGTAGGCGCCGGTGACGGTGCCCGAGGAGTTGAACTTCACCGCGCTCGCCCCGCCGGAGGGGTTGATCTCCGAGTTCGACACGTAGATCCAGCCCGTGCCGTCGGCGAAACAGGCGCCGCCGTCGGGGGCGCTGTGCCAGGTGTACGAGGTGCCGCTGACGGTCTGGCCGGAGCGCGCTATCACCCGGCTGCTGAAGCCTGCGGGCAGCATGATGCCGTTGGCGTCGGCGGCGCCGAGCGCCCCGTAGGGTCCGGCGCCGGGCTGGGCGGGGGCCGCGTAGGCCGCGCCGTGCATCAGCGTGCCGCCGAAGGCGGCGGCGGAGGAGCCGATGACGGCCCCGCGAAGGAAGGTACGACGTTCCACGGTCACTCCTGTGGGAGGAGAGGCTCCGCGCCCGGTCGGGCGCGGAGTCACGCACGCGTCGAGGAACTTAGAACCGTCGAGTTGACGTGACGTCAATTCCATATGACGCGGGAGCGACCGGCACGAGGTCAATCCTCCCGGAGGGATTTCCTGAAATCGGGAAGGAAGCGGAGAGGCGTCGAAGGGGTATCGAAGTGGCGCGGGACGGGGTGATGCGGGACTTTCTGCCCTGGGGAGGGGGCCGGTGCGGGAGGATGGTGGAGTGATGAGCCCTACCGCTGCCGACACCGCCGACACTGCCGACGCCGACATCACCGGCCGCGCCGACCTCGACGTCGTGCTGCGCCGCTTCTACACGGCGGCCTTCGTCGACCCGCGGATCGGGCCCTTCTTCACCGAGATCGCCGGCACGGACCTCGACGTGCACCTGCCCCGGATCACCGACTTCTGGGAGCGGGCCCTCTTCCGCAGCGCCGACTACCGGCGCAACGCCTTCGCCCCGCACGCGGCCCTCCAGTCGGCCCGCGAGATGACCGCCGAGGACTTCGGCCGCTGGGTGCAGCTGTGGCGGGCCACGATCGACGGACTGCACCGGGGGCCGAACGCGGAGCGGGCCAAGGCCCAGGGCGAGCGGATCGCGCTGACCCTGCACAAGCGGCTGGCCGGCGCCGACGCCTCCCTGGAGAGCGCCGACGGGCTGGGCTTCGTACCGCTGGCGGCCCTGCGGCTGCGCTCGGCCATGGCCTGACCTGCGGGGTCGGGAAAGCTTGAAAAGGTTTCGCGGGGAGCGATGAGTTTCCCGGGAGCTCCTGGTCTACCTCTCGAAAGCGACGCCGACGCACCGAGAGAAGAGAGACCGCGATGTCCTCCACCATGATCTTCGTCAACCTGCCGGTCAAGGACCTGGAGGCCACCAAGACCTTCTGGGGCAAGCTCGGTTACACCTTCAACGCCCAGTTCACCGACGAGACCTGCGCCTCGATGCCCATCACCGACTCGATCGTGGCCATGTTCCTGACCGAGGCGCGGTACAAGGACTTCACCCACAAGGCCATCGCGGACGCCACCACCACCTCCGAGGTGCTGCTGTGTCTGAGCGCGGAGAGCCGCACCGCCGTCGACGAGTTCGTCGACGGGGCCCTGGCGGCCGGCGCCACCGAGCCCCGCCCCGCCCAGGACCACGGCGTCATGTACGGCCGGGCCTTCGACGACCTCGAGGGCCACACCTGGGAGATCATGTGGATGGACCCGGCGATGATCCAGTCCTGATCTGGGCTGGACTGGGCTGAGCAGGGCTGGCCGGTACGAGGCCCCTCAGCCCGAGGTCGCTGCGGTCCGTACCGGGTACGTCCGGACCGCCACCTCGTCGTCGTCCAGGCAGAGCCCGGACTCCAGGTCGAAGCGCTGCTTGAGCAGCGGCGAGGCCACGAAGAGCCGTCCGGCGGCCGAGCCGACCAGCCCGCGCGAGAGCACCTGCGCCCCGGTGAAGGGGTCCCGGTTGCCGATGGCGTACGGGCGTCCCGCACGGTCGACGAACACGGCGGCCTGGCTCCCGTCGGGCAGCAGCGCCGCCACCCCGCGCCCGGGGATCAGCGCCGACAGCTCGCACACGGTGAGCCAGCCCTCCGCCACCTGCAGTTCCACGGTCATCGGGTGCCTCCCAGGGGCTCCAGGGTCAGCACGGTCAGGTCGGGCTTGACCTGGCCGCGTTCGGGGACGAACTTCACGCTCGGGTCGGGTGCGCCGGGGGCGTTGACGAAGGACACGAACCGGCGCAGCCGCTCCGGGTCGTCCAGGGTCTCGGCCCATTCGTCGCGGTAGTGCGCCACGTGGTCGGCCATCAGCGACTCCAGCTCCGCGCACAGCCCGAGCGAATCGCGCACGATCACGTCCCGCAGGTGCTCCAGGCCGCCCTCCAGCCGGTTCAGCCAGGTGGAGGTCCGCTCCAGCCGGTCGGCGGTGCGGATGTAGAACATCAGGAACCGGTCGATGAGCCGGACCAGTTCGGCGTCGGACAGGTCCTGGGCGAGCAGGTCGGCGTGGCGCGGGGTGGCCCCGCCGTTGCCGCCGACGTAGAGGTTCCAGCCGCTCGCCGTCGCGATGATCCCGAAGTCCTTGCTCTGCGCCTCCGCGCACTCGCGGGCGCAGCCGGAGACCGCCGACTTGAGCTTGTGCGGGGCGCGCAGGCCCCGGTAGCGCAGCTCCAGGTCGATGGCCATCCGTACCGAGTCCTGGACGCCGTAGCGGCACCAGGTCTGGCCCACGCAGGACTTCACTGTCCGCAGCGCCTTGCCGTACGCGTGCCCGGACTCGAATCCGGCCTCGACGAGCCGGGCCCAGATGCGGGGGAGGTCGTCGAGGGCGGCGCCGAAGAGGTCGATGCGCTGCCCGCCGGTGATCTTCGTGTAGAGGCCGAAGTCCCGGGCCACCTCGCCGATCACGATGAGCTTGTCGGGGGTGATCTCGCCGCCGGGGATGCGCGGGACGACCGAATACGAGCCGTTGCGCTGCATGTTGGCGAGGAAGTGGTCGTTGGTGTCCTGGAGGGCGGCCTGCTCCCCGTCCAGGACGTAGCCGCTCGCGCCGAGGGTGGGGGCGAGCGAGGCGATGATCGAACCGACGGTGGGCTTGCAGACCTCGCAGCCTTCGCCGCCGCGCGCCTCCTCGCGGCCGTGGCTGTCCAGGAGCCGCCCGTACGAGGTCACGCGCAGGGTGCGGACGATCTCGTAGAGCTCGGCGCGGGTGAAGGGGAAGCAGCTGCAGAGCCCCTTGTCGGCGGCGGGCGGCATCAGCTGGCCGATCACCTTGAGGCAGCTTCCGCACCCGGTGCCCGCCTTGGTGCACTTCTTGACCTCGGGGACGGTGCTGTGGGCGGTGATCGCCTTCTTGGTGACGTTGTGGCAGGAGCAGATCACCGCGCCGTCGGGGAGCGAGGCCGGGCCGAGCGCGACGGGTGCGCCGGCGCCGGCGGGCAGCACCAGCTGCTCGGGGGTGACGGGCGGTACGGAGCCGGTGAGCGGGCGCAGCAGGCCGTAGGAGTCGGCGTCGCCGACCAGGACGCCGCCGAGGAGGACGCCTTCGGCGGAGACGACCACCTTCTTGTAGACGCCGGAGCGGGAGTCGGAGTAGACGACGTCGAGACTGCCGGCGGTGGCGCCGTGGGCGTCGCCGAAGGAGGCCACGTCCACGCCGAGGAGCTTGAGCTTGGTGGAGAGGTCGGCGCCGGTGAACTCCTTCTCCCGGCCCAGCAGATCGGCTGCGGCCGTCTCCGCCATCTCGTAGCCGGGGGCGACCAGGCCGTAGACGCGGCCGTCGGAGGCGAGCGCGCACTCGCCGATGGCGTAGACGTGCGGGTCGGAGGTGCGGCAGCGGGCGTCGACGGCGATGCCGCCGCGCTCGCCGACGGTCAGGCCGCTCTCGCGGGCGAGCTGGTCGCGGGGGCGGACGCCGGCGGAGAAGACCACCAGGTCGGTGGCGACGCTGGAGCCGTCGGACAGCTTCATGCCGCTGACCGCGCCGTCCTCGCCGGTGAGGACCTCCTGGGTGCCGACGCCCGTGTGGACGGTGAGCCCCATGTTCTCGATGGTGCGGAGCAGGGCCGCGCCGCCGCCCTCGTCGACCTGGACGGGCATCAGGCGGGGCGCGAACTCCACGACGCGGGTGGCGAGTCCGAGGCCCTTGAGCGCGCCGGCGGCCTCCAGCCCGAGCAGCCCGCCGCCGACGACGGCGCCGGTGGTGCGCGTCTTCGCGTACTCCTCGATCGCGAGGAGGTCCTCGATGGTGCGGTACACGAAACAGCCCGGGGCGTCCTTGCCCGGCACGGGCGGCACGAAGGGGTAGCTGCCGGTCGCGAGCACGAGCACGTCGTACGGGAACACCTGCCCCGTGCGGGAGGTGACGGTGCGGGCGTCGCGGTCGATGGTCTCGGCGGGGTCGTCGAGGTGCAGGGAGATCCCGTGCTCCGCCATGAAGGAGGCGGGGGTGAGGGAGAGGTCCTCGGGGGTGCTGCCGGAGAAGTACGAGGTCAGGTGCACGCGGTCGTAAGCGGGGCGGGGCTCCTCGCAGAGCACGGTGATCCGGTGCGTGGCGGTGGCGCCGAGTTCGGCGAGCGCCTCCAGGTAGCGCTGGCCGACCATGCCGTGGCCGATGAGCACGAGGGCGGGCTTCCGGGTCCCGGGGGCCGTGGCGGTGGCCGTGGCGGTGGCCTGGGTGGTGGCCTGGGCGGTGCCCGGGGCGGGCGTGGGCGTGGCTGCGGCCATGATCAGGAGCCTCCGTCGTCGGTGAGCAGGTGGTGCAGGTCGGTCAGGGCCTCGCCGTCCTCCCAGCTGCGGGCGAGGGCGCCCACGCTGGAGAGTTCGCCGAGCAGGACCCCGCCGACGAGGCGGTCGCCGCGGACGACGACCTTGCGGTAGGTGCGGCGGGTGGCGTCCGTGAGCCGGACCACGTCGTCGCCGGGGAGCGGGGTGGTCTCGCCGAAGGCGGCGAGGTCGAGGGGCCGGTCGCCGCCGGCGGTGAGGGTGAGGCGGGTCAGGGCGCGGGTGCCCGCGTAGGCGGGGTCCGGGTTGAGTCCCTCGCCGGTACCGAGGAGGACGCCGGCGAGGGCGTCGGCCTGTTCGAGGGCGGGGCCGGCCAGGCCGTACACCCGGCCCGCGTGCTCGGCGCAGTCGCCGATGGCGTGGATGCGGGGGTCGCTGGTGCGGAGCTCGTCGTCGACGAGGATGCCCTTGCGGACGTCCAGGCCGGCGGCCTGGGCGAGGCCCGTGCGGGGGCGGACGCCGCACGCGAGGACGACGAGATCGGCGTCGAGGCGGTAGCCGACGGCGAGGTCTACGCCTGTTACCCGGCGGGGTCCCTGGCCGGGGTTGGTCCTCGGGGGCAGGACCTGGGTGCGGGCGGCGGCTTCGGGAGCGGCGGCCCTGCGGGGCGTTCCGGGCTCTGCCCGGGCCCGCTCCTCAAATGCCGGAGGGGCTGGATTCCGGCTGACCTCGGTTTGGATGTGCCCGCTGGTGGGCTGGATTGCCCGCAGGGCAATTTCAGCCTCGCCGGCGTTCGAGGCGCGGAGTCCGGGGCGGAGCCCCGGCAGCGGAGCTGCTGTCGTCGTCAGGCCGCGGACTCGGCATTCCGTGTGGATCTCGACGCCCAGGGTGGTCAGGTGGGTGTGGAGGAGGGCCGAGGCTTCCGCGTCCAGTTGGCGTTCCATCAGGCGTTCGCCCTGCTGCGCCAGGACCACCTGCGCGCCCCGCTCGGCCAGGGCGCGGGCCGCCGAGACGCCGAGGAGGCCGCCGCCGATCACCACCGCGCGCACGCCGGGACGTACGGCCTCCGACAGGGCCAGGCAGTCGTCCATGGTGCGGAAGGCGTGGACCCCGGCGGGGAGCTCGCGCCCTTCGGGTTCGAACAGGCCGCGGAGGGGAGGGAGGACCGGGTTCGACCCGGTGGCCAGGACGAGGGTGCCGTACCGCTCGACCGTGCCGTCGTCGCAGTGCACCACCTGCTCCGCCCGGTCGATCCGGACCGCCCGCACGGCCCGGCGCAGCGCCGGGCCGGGGGCCGGGAGGGCCGTCACCTCCGGCGCGTACCGGCCGGCCAGGACCTCCGCGAGGAGGACCCGGTTGTAGGGGGCGTGCGCCTCCTCACCGAGGACGCGTACGTCCCCGCCCAGCCGGGCGGCGAGCCGCAGGCCCGCGAGGCCGCCGCCGATCACCACCACGCGTTGCTGTTCCGAGGTCATGACACGAGAGTGCGCGGCCGCTGTTTCCCCACGGCATCGCCGTTGTTTCCCCGACGGAACGCCGACCTCAGCGTGCGGGTTAAGCGTCCGTGAGGCGTTCCTCAAGGCCGCCTTAAGGATCACCGGAGGGCCGGGGAGCCCGCCGCACCGCCCGTAGCGTGGCCGTATGCGAGAGCGAGACATGGCGGTTCGGGTCAAGGGCGGGATGCTCGGCGGGGCGGGGACCGTCGCCCTGCTGTGGGCCGCCCAGGTGCGGCCCTCGGCCCGGCTCGACGCGCTGTTCGCCACCGCCGCGCACCTGTCCGGCCTGCTCGCCGGGTACGGGGTGCTCGTCCTGCTGTTCCTCATGGCCCGGGTCCCCGCCGTCGAGCACGGGGTGGGCGCGGCCCGGCTCGCCCGCTGGCACGCGCTGGGCGGCCGCCACGTCCTGCTGCTCTGTTTCGGGCACACGGCCTTCGCGCTCTGCGGCTACGCCGTGCACGAGGGGGTCGACGTGCTCTCCGCCGTCCGGGAGCTGCTCGGCTACCCGGCGCTGGCCGCCGCGGCGATCGGGACCGTCCTCCTGGTCGCCGTCGGCATCACCTCCGCCCGCTCCGTACGCCGCCGGGTCTCGCACGAAACCTGGCGGGGGGTCCACCTCCTGGTGTACCTCGCCGCCGCCCTCGCCTTCGGGCACCAGCTCGCCGGACCCGACCTGGCCCCGGTCGCCTGGTTCTGGGCCCTCGCCCACGCCGTGGTCGCCGTCCTGCTGCTCTGGTACCGCGCCGTGGTCCCCGTACGCCAGGCCCTGCGGCACGCGCTGCGCGTCTCCGAGGTGCGCACGGAGGGGCCCGGGGTGGTCTCCGTCATCGTCTACGGGGAGCACCTCGCGGAGCTGCGCGCGGAGCCGGGGCAGTTCCTGCGCTGGCGGTTCCTGCAGCGCAGGCTGTGGCACACCGCACTGCCGTTCTCGCTGTCGGCGCCGGTCCGCGGGGACACCCTGCGCATCACCGTGAAGGCTCTGGGCGGCCACTCCCGCCGGATCCGCCGGCTGCGTCCCGGCACCCGGGTCCTCGCCACCGGGCCCTTCGGGGCGCTCACCGCGGCCCGCCGGACCCGGACCAAGGTGCTGCTGATCGCCGGCGGGGTCGGGATCACCCCGATGCGGGCGCTGTTCGAGACCCTGCCCGGCGGGCCGGGGGACATCACCCTGCTCTACCGGGCGGGCGCCGAGGAGCACCTCGTCCTGCGCTCCGAGCTGGAGGCCATCGCCGCCGAACGGCAGGCCGCTCTGCACTACCTGCTCGGGCCGTCGGGCGCCGCCTTCGACCCGCTGGCTCCGCAGGCGCTGGCCGCGCTGGTCCCGGAGCTGGCGGAGCACGACGTGTACCTGTGCGGGCCGCCCGGAATGGCGGACGCCACCCAGTCCGCGCTGGTGCGGGCCGGGGTGCCGGCGGTGCGGATCCACGCCGAGTGCTTCGGATTCTGAACCCGCGCCCGATTCCGTCCCCGCCCCCGCACCCGAGAGGTCGCCGCCCCGTGCGTCACCCGCTGCACGTCACCCTGCCCGCGTCCCTTGCCGTTGCGCGGGGCTTGTCCCCTACCCTCCCCCAGACTCCGTCCGGGGGGACCCCCGGTTCGCCCGTTCCCCGGGGCTCCGCCCCGGACCCCGGTCCTCAAACGCCGGACGGGCTGGGTTTGGCTGCGCCCGGACCTGGTTTTCGAACGCCGGACGGGCTGGGTTTGGCTGCGCCCGGACCTGGTTTTCGAACGCCGGACGGGCTGGGTTTGGC
>NZ_JBWJVM010000071.1:0-47969 GCF_056428985.1 Streptomyces sp. CA189
CCAGAGCGATCGCTACGGGCATCGGACCGTCCAGGCCGGACCAGGAGCCCGTGGACGTGAGGGAAACCGCCCACCCGCAACGGACCACGCCCCCAGAGACGTGCCGCCGAGCGGGAAGAGAACGCGGAGACCCAGTGCATCCAAAACCGTTCGGGATGCGCCCAGTACGCACCAGTGGGTCCAAGACTCACTCCTGCACACTGGCTAGGAACGGTGGAGATGGACCACCGGAGCGTACGAAACCTCGGGCCCGTCTGCCGAGGCGCGCGCCTGCAGCTCCGTCAACCGGTGGGCCCGCTGCTCGAAGTGCTCGACGGCTCTGTCGTACGCCTCCTGCGTGACCGGCGGGTCGGCCGGCACGTAGGTCCGGCCACCGGGCCCCGCCACCAGGACCCGCAGGGGCCAGTCCTTGCTGTCCATGTCGCCCAGCGCACGGCGCCGCGAGACCGGGACGGCCAGGAACGCGGTCCGGGCAGCGGCCCGGTTCTCCTCCGTCCGGTGGGCGAGGAAGGCCTCGACGGCGGCCATGCAGCGGCCGGCCGAGTCGGGCCGCTCGTTCAGCCGGTCGACGGTGTCGCGGACTTCGGCGACCAGCAGGTCAGGGGTGAGCTGGTTCAGGGGCTCGCCGAACTTCCAGCGCGCCAGACCGTGTACGGACGCCTGGCCACCGTCAGGGAGGGTGGTGGCCACCCAGCCGGTCCGGACCTTCTCCTCGAACTCCTCCAGGGTGACCAGGCCCCAGCAGTCGACGAGACCGTCGGCGTAGATGAAGAGGTCGGTCAGGAAGTAGCGGCCGTTGCGGATGAAGGCGGGCCGCCAGGTGCCGGGTATGCGGACGCCGTCCACGACGCGATGGGTGGTTCGCTTGCCGATCATCCGGCTGATTCTGCCGCCGACGTGCACCCGCCCGGAATGGTTTACGGGTGTACACGAGCCCCGAGGAAGCCCGGAGGGACCCGCACGCGCCGGCAACCGGAGTTTGGCTGGTTTGTTGCTGAAACCTTGCCGGAGAGTGAATGAAGGCAGCCTTAAATCGCTCGTCACCATGGGTGGCGGGTGATTTTTGGTGGGGTCCCACGTCGCTGACGTGGGGTTCTGGGTCGTGACTGGTCTAGTCCTTCTTTGGTCCAAACCATTGACTCGGACCCGGAGTGATCGCTATCACTATCCCCACCTGAAGTCTTGCCTTCCCCTCCCACTTCCCCGGAGGCAGTTCATGCACATCCGTAAATCCCTCATCGCGGCCGCCGCTACGGCCGCGCTGGCCGGCGGGACGCTGGCCGCCTTCGCGGGACTCACCACCGCCTCGGCCGCCGAGGCCGGGACCACCGCAGCGGCCGGCAACGTCAAGATCGCCTACTACGACCAGTGGAGCGTGTACGGGAACGCCTTTTATCCCAAGCACCTCGATACCCGTGGCATAGCGAGCAAGTTGGACATCATCAACTACTCGTTCGGCAACATCCACCCCACCAACCTCACCTGTTTCGAGGCGAACAAGGCGGCGGGCGACGACAACAGCCCCAACGCCGGTGACGGTGCGGGCGACTCGTACGCCGACTACCAGAAGTCCTTCAGCGCGGCCGACAGCGTCAGCGGCGTCGCCGACAAGTGGGACCAGCCGATCGTCGGCGTGTTCAACCAGTTCAAGCAGCTCAAGGCGAAGTACCCGAACCTGAAGATCAACATCTCGCTCGGCGGCTGGACCTACTCGAAGTACTTCAGCGACGCGGCCAAGACCGACGCTTCTCGCAAGAAGCTCGTGACCTCCTGCATCGACCAGTACATCAAGGGCAACCTGCCCGTCGAGGGCGGCTACGGCGGCGTGGGCAGCGCGGCCGGCATCTTCGACGGCATCGACATCGACTGGGAGTACCCGGGCTCGTCGGGCGGCCACCTCGGCAACCACTACGCCCCCGAGGACAAGCAGAACTTCACGCTCCTGCTCAAGGAGTTCCGCGAGCAGCTCGACGCCCACGGCGCGGCCAACGGCGGCAAGAAGTACCTGCTGACCTCGGCCCTCCCGGCCGGCCAGGACAAGATCAAGTACATCGAGACGGACAAGATCGGCGCGTACCTCGACTACGCGAACATCATGACGTACGACATGCACGGCGCCTGGGACTCGGACGGCCCGACGTACCACCAGTCCCCGCTGCTGCCCTCGTCGTCGGACCCGACCGACCCGATCGCCCCGGGCACCGAGAAGTACAGCATCAAGAACGCCATCGACTCCTGGATCGACGGCAACGCGGCCTACGGGATCACCGGCGGCTTCCCCGCCAACAAGCTGACCCTGGGCTACGAGTTCTACTACCGCGGCTGGAAGGGCGTCACGCCCGGCACCACCAACGGCCTCGCCCAGCCCGCCACGCAGGGCTCCGCCGCCCGTCCGACCAGCCAGCAGGCCGGCATCGCGCTCTACAAGGAGCTCGGCGGCATCGTCGACAACCCGGCGACCACCTTCTGGGACGACCAGGCCAAGGCCTCGTACTTCTTCAAGGACGGCGAGTTCTTCACCGGCCTGAACCAGAAGTCCATCCAGGCCCGGGTCGACTACGGCAAGCAGCGCGGCCTGGCCGGCGCGATGATGTACTCCCTGCTCGGCCTGGACGCCAACGCGACCCTGCTGAACCAGATCTCGGACTCCCTGGGCGGCACCACGCAGCCTCCGGTCACCACGCCTCCGACCACAACCCCGCCGACCACGACGCCTCCGACCACGACGCCTCCGACGACCGCCCCGCCCACGGGCTGCGGTTCGACCCCGGCGTACGTCGCAGGCACGGTCTACACCGGCGGCAACGAGGTCTCGCACAACGGCCGCAAGTACAAGGCCCAGTGGTGGACGCAGAACGAGGTGCCCGGCACCACCGGTGAATGGGGTGTCTGGAAGGACCTCGGCGCCTGCTGATCCCCCCACCCCGCGCCGAGCGCCGGCAGCCCCCGCACCCTTCTCCCAGGGTGCGGGGGCTGCCGTGTGACATGGTTGCCGGATTCCCCGTACCGGAGCGTGCCGAAGTCATTACGCTCGGCGATGAGTTGGATCCGCACGCGTCCTCATGGGGGGTGACCATTCCCTTGGTCAACGTCCGCGACCTCGATCCCAGCGCCTCGCCGCTGGACTACTACGCGTACGAGCTGTGCCGCCTGAGAGAGGCGGCCGGGCTGAAGCAGGCGCAGCTGGGCGACATCATCTACTGCTCGGGCTCGCTGATCGGCATGATCGAGAACACGAAACGGGTCCCGACCCGGGACTTCTCGGAACGGCTTGACGCTGCGCTGGGTACGGATGGGCACTTCTCCCGGCTGGTGGGGCTGGTCCTGCGGAGCCAGCTGCCGAGCTGGTTCCAGGCGTATGCCGAGATGGAGGTGCGGGCGACGCACATCTCCTCGTTCCAGCCGCAGTTGGTCTACGGACTCTTGCAGACCGAGGCGTATGCGCGGGCTGTCCTCCTGGCAGGGTGGGGCGAGAAGCTCGACGAGGCGGTGGCCGCGAGGATGGAGCGTCAGCGCATCCTGCAAAGGGAACGCCCACCCCTTGTCTGGGTGATCCTGGACGAGGCGGTGCTGCATCGGCCCTTCGGTGGCCGCGGAATCATGCGGGAGCAGCTGGACCGGCTGCTGGAGTTCCAGCACCGGCGTGAAGTGGGGATCCAGATTCTCCCGTTCAGTGCTGGGCAACACCCCGCGACGGTAGGAGCGTTCAACGTCCTTCGGTTCGATGGCGACCCGGCTATCGTTTACGCCGAGAGCTACGGCTCGGCCCACGTGACAGCCAATCCCGAAACCGCCAGCGACTGTGCTCATCGCTACGATCACCTGCAGGCCGCGGCACTCTCCGTGGAGGATTCGGCAGCGTTGATCGCTCGCGTACGGGAGGAACGTTATGGGGACCATGCAGGACCTGACGGGCGCGCAGTGGCGTAAGTCCACCTACAGCGGTGGGACCGGCGGCGACTGTGTCGAGTGCGCCCCCCTCGGCTCGGCGGCCTGGCGCAAGGCTTCGTACAGCGGCACGACGGGCGGCGAATGCGTCGAGGTCGCCCCCCAGCCCTGCCGGGTCGCCGTCCGGGACTCCAAGTGTCCCGACGGCCCCGCCTTCACCGTCGCGCCGGAGGCGTTCGGAGTGTTCGTCCGGAGTCTGGGATACCGCTGACCAGTGCGAACGGGGAGCGGCTACACTTCCGGCCATCGGAAGGGGGGCCGGCCGACTCTTCAGTCATGCCGTCGTGTGGCGAACGCCGTCCTCCCCGCTTCGAGCCGGGACCCCCGGCATCGCACGCATCCGCGGGTCGGCCCGCGCAGCACTGAAGGAATACAGATGTCCCAGTCCCACGCCAGTCGCCGGACCATCCTCGCCACCCTCGTGGCCGCGGCCGCGGGCGGTCCGCTCCTGACCGGCCTCGCCGCGTCCCCGGCCGCCGCCGCCGGCGGTGACCTCTACACCGCGAACTCGGACCTGTACACGAAGACCGTCGAGGGCACGGACTTCGCGCGCCGCTTCAAGCGCCACGAGGCTTTCGACAACGACAAGCCCACCACCCCGGCCCCCCGTCTGAGCAGCGTGCTCGCCATCCACGGCGGCGGCATCGAGATGGGCACCTCCGAGCTCTGCCTGGGCATAGCCGGTTACCACCCCGAGACCCTCGCCCCCGTCACGGTCGGCGCCCCGGTGTACGACTACTGGATGCTCGAGGGCATGCGCTCCTCCAACAACGGCGAGCTGCACGTCACCTCCTCGCACTGTGACGACCCGATCGCGCGCTCCATCGCGGCCGGCAGCGCCAACGTCCTCAGCCTGCACGGCTGCACCGCCGCCCAGGCCGGCGCCCCCGCGGGCTCCCCCAAGGCGGTCGTGGTCGGCGGCCTCAACGCCCGCTTCCGCCAGCTGCTGTCCGCGAAGCTGTCCGCCGCGGGCTTCCAGGTGCTCGGCGGCAACCCGGAGAGCCTCAACGGCGACCTGCCGGAGAACATCTGCAACCGCACCCTGACGGGTGAGGGCGGCGGCCAGCTGGAGATCACCACCGAACTCCGCGCGAGCCTCTTCGGCAACTTCTCCGGTGCGGCCAACCGCGCGTCCAGCACCAACACGGAGTTCTGGAAGTTCGCCAACGCCTGCCGTGACGCCATCGTGGCGATGGAGACCGAGCAGCGCGCGCGCCAGAGCCTCTTCGTCTACTAAGAGGCGAGCAGGACCTCTCAGACCGGGGGGTGCGGGGCCGGCCCTTCAGGTGGGGCGGGCCCCGCACCCGTCTCCGCACCCGAATCCGTCCGCGCAGCCGCCTCCGCCGCCTGGCGGCTGATGATGCCGGCGATCACGTCCGGGGCCACCGCCCGGGAGTACAGCCAGCCCTGGCCGGTGTCGCAGCCGACGCGCCGCAGGCGGGCCGCCTGGCCGGCGGTCTCCACGCACTCGGCCGTCACCGTCAGGCCCAGCCGGTGCGCGAGCTGCACCAGGGCCTCGACGATGGTCTCGTCGGCCGGGTTCGGGTGGGAGCCCTCCTCGTAGCGGAAGCCGCGGACGAAGGAGCCGTCCAGTTTGAGGACGGAGACGGGCAGGCGGCTGAGGTAGGCGAGGTTCGAGTACCCGGTGCCGAAATCGTCGATGGCGATCCGCACCCCCATGTCGCTCAGCGCCTGGAGGGCCTGGAGCGGCCGGCCCGCCGAGCCCATGACGGCCGACTCCGTCAGTTCGAGCTGGAGGAGCTGGGGTGCCAGGCCGGTCTCCGCGAGGATCTCGGCCACGTCGCCGACCAGGTCGGAGTCCCAGACCTGGCGCACGGCCACGTTGACGGAGACGAAGACGGGGGAGTCGCTGGGCTGCTCGATCTGCCAGCGCCGGGCCTGCCGGCAGGCGGTCCGCAGCACCCAGCGGCCCAACTGGACGATGGACCCGTCCTCTTCGGCAATTCCGATGAACCGATTCGGCGTCAGCGTGCCGAACTGCGGGTGGTTCCAGCGCACCAGGGCCTCCACCCCGCGCACCGCCCCGCTCTCCAGGTCCACCAGCGGCTGGTACTCCACGTTGAACTCGCCGCGCTCCACGGCCGGCCGCAGCGTCGAGGACAGGGCCTGGCGGGTCATGCGGTGTGCGTTGCGCTCCGGGTCGAAGAGGGTCCAGCGGGCCTTGCCGTCCGCCTTGGCCCAGTAGAGGGTCGTGTCCGCGGCCTGCATCAGGCCGGTCGCCGAGGTCCCGGCGGCCGCCCGCTCCACCACGCCGATCGACGCGGAGACCGACAGCCGCTGACCGGCCAGGTCGAAGGGCTCCTGTACGGCGGCCAGCACGCTCCGCGCCAGGTCCGCGAGCTGCTCGGTGCCGGTGGAATCCTCGACCAGCAGGGCGAACTCGTCGCCGCCGAGCCGTGCCACCAGGTGCCCGCCGGTGCGCCCGTAGCCGGACTGGTCGGCGCACTGGGTGAGCCGCCCGGCGACGGCGGCCAGCAGCCGGTCGCCGACCCGGTGGCCCAGGGTGTCGTTGACGGCCTTGAACCCGTCGAGGTCCAAGTAGCAGAGCCCGATCCGGCCCGTGCCGCTCTGCCCGTACGAGGAGGCCTCCAGGGCGGCGGAGAGCCGCTCGAAGAACAGCGCCCGGTTGGGCAGCCGGGTCACCGGATCGTGCATCTGGAGGTGGCGCAGCCGGGCCTGGAGGTCGCGCCGGTCGCTGATGTCGGCGACGGAGAGCAGGACGTCACCGCTGTCGGTCCCGGGTACGGGGCCGAGGGTGATCTCGGTCCACAGGGAGTGCCCGTCGGGGTGCTTGAGCCGGCGGGTGCAGCGGAGCCGGGCCTGCCGGCCGCGCAGCACCTCCTGGTACGCCTGCCAGGTCCGGGCCTCGGAGGCCAGGTCCACCAGGTCGGCGGCGGACTGCCCGGCGAGGACGTGCGGCTCGGAGCCGAGGAGCGCGGCGAGGGCCTCGTTGGCGCCGGAGATGTGGCCGGTGCGGTCGACGACGGCCATGGGGAGGTGGGCCGCGTTGAAGGCGGCCCGGTAGTCGGCCCGGTAGCCGGCTTGGTGACCGGCCCCGTACTCGGCCTGGTGATCTGCGCGGTCCGGGGTTGCCGTCGCCGCCGGCGCTGCCGGGTGACGCTGCGTCATGGCCGGTCGGATGCTGTCGGCCGCCGAACCGGTTCCATCTGGGGTTCCGCTCACCGTTGGCTCCCGCAGTGCGTGTGAGTGTCCGTGCAGGAAAGTGTGCCGATCATAGAGGCTCCCGGACGGCCCTATCCAGCGGCGACGCCGTATGTGACGCGGGAGTTCGGTGTGATGACGGATCGTCGACGTGACACTGCCTGATCGTTTCCGCACGGCTGTGAGCATCCGGCGCCCACCACTGATCCGACCTGATCGGTCGTGACTTTCCGTAGGTGAATGTGCGAAACCCGGCGTCACCGGCTTGCCCTAGTGCTCACTCGTGTGGGGCAGCGGAACAGGGCATTAGTAAGACAATCGCCCCAAGGTGGATGAAGAGGTACTAATCCACCACCGGAGGTCGATGTGCCGCGACAGCAGACACCCGGGGGAGTGGACCGCTCCCGCATGCGAACCACGGCGGCGGCGCTCACTTCCCTGACGGCGCTCGCCGCCATGTCGCTCGTCGCGGGACCCGCGGTCGCCTCCCCCGGAGCCGGCCCCTGCGCGCTGACCCGTACCGCGGCCCACCACTCCCTGGGCCTGGACAGCTGGAACGGCGCCTATCCCAAGCCCGAGCGCACCCTCAACGCGGTCATGGTCTTCCTCTCCTTCCCCGACCACCGCACCACCCTGACCCCCGAGGAACTCACCGCCGACTACTTCCCGGCGACCAGCGAGTTCTTCGAGCGGGCCTCCTACGGCCGCTTCCGGCTGGTCCCGCACCCGCAGAAGCAGTGGATCCAGATGCCGAAGCCGTCCGCCGCGTACGGGATACAGCGCGACTGGGCCCCGGCGGACCGGGCCGCCTACCTGCGCGACGCGGTGGCCGGAGCCGATCCGGCGGTGGACTTCAGCCGGTACGACGTCGTCTACTTCGTCGCCGACCCGGACGCGCCCGGCGTGGACTCCGACGCCACCAAGGTCGTCAACTTCGAGCAGCCGATCCGGGCGGACGGCGCCGACCTGCGCCGCATCGTCACGGTCTTCGAGAAGCACCCGCCGGACCGCAACGTGCTGGCCCACGAGACCGGGCACGTCTTCGACCTGCCGGACCTCTACCACCGGCCCTCGGACGGCAAGGGCGACTGGGACACCTACGTCGGGGACTGGGACGTCATGGGCAGCCAGTTCGGCATGGCCCCGGACCTCTTCGCCTGGCAGAAGTGGAAGCTCGGCTGGCTGGACGCCTCCCAGGTGGACTGTGTGGGAACCGGCTCCTCCCTGCACACCCTCCAGCCGCTCTCCGAGGCACCGCGCCCCGGCGCCACGGGCGGCACCCGGCTCGCGGTGGTCCGTACGGGCCCCGGCAGCGCGATCGCCGTCGAGGCGCGGGGCTCCGCCGGGAACGACGGGGACACCTGCACCGAAGGCGTCCTCATCTACCGGGTCCGCAACGAGGCGGCCTCGGGCGGCGGGCCCATCGAGGTCGTGGACGCGCACCCCGACACCGAGGCCTGCTGGGACCGGTCGGTGTACCCGCCGCTGGCGGACGCCCCGCTGGAGGTGGGGGAGGCCTTCACCATCCCGGGCGAGCGGATCACCGTCGAGGTGGCGGACCGCACGCAGTCGGGCGCGTACACGGTGAAGATCACGCGCGAGGCGGGGTGAGGAACCCGGTATCCCGGGCCCGGGACGGGATACCGGGATGCCGGGATACGAAAAAGACCCCCACTCGCGTGGGGGTCTTTCTCCGTCTGTGCGCCGCCAGGGACTCGAACCCCGGACCCGCTGATTAAGAGTCAGCTGCTCTAACCAACTGAGCTAGCGGCGCTTGGTGACGAGGAAGACATTAGCACCCCGACCGGCGATCGGAAAAATCGATATCCGCAGCTCGGGTGGCACGGACGAACGCCCACAGCAGCGCCTCCGGCCCGGGCAGCCAGGGCAGCCGGGTGTCGGGGGCCACGAGCCAGCGCGAGGGCCCCCCGTCGGCGGCCAGCGGCGGCACGGTGACGGCGTCGCCGGGGCCGTGGCAGAGCGGGGCGGGCACGGGGGTGCTCCACTCCTCCCAGGCCAGCAGGGCCGGGAGCCGGTGGGCGGTGCCGGGGGTGGCGAAGAGCAGGGTCCGCCCGCGGTGCACGGCGGCCGGCCCGGAGCCGGGGCCTTCGGCCCAGAGCAGGTCGAGCATCCGGCGCCCGAGGACGAGGGGGACGTTGACGACGTCGAAGGCGGTCCCGCAGGGCAGCACGGCGGGCGCGGTGGGCCGGGCCTGCCAGGCGGCCAGCGTGCCGCCGGGCTGGGCGGACGCCGAGGCCAGCCAGGCGGCGCCGGCCGGGGTGACGTGGGTCGCGGAGGCGGTCGTCGTCCGCAGGTCGAGCGCGGGGCAGCTGGTCAGCGTCGTCATACGTCCAGGTCTACCCGGGGTAGCGGACCGGTCTCCGGGAGTTACGGAAAACCGGGACAGGCCGGGTGGGACTGGGGTATGTTGCGCCCCGCATATGCCAGGGGTCGCGGCCGGGGGTGCCCTCAGGCGCCCTCGGGGGAGGTGCCGCGCAGCAGGGACTCGCCGAACTCGATCATCTTGCGGGCGTAGTCCTCGGTCCACTCCGCCTGCTCCGCGATCGCGGCCGCCGACAGCCGGTCGAACCGCCGGGGATCCGCGAGCTGCGCCGCGGCCACCGCCTGGAACTCCACCGCCCGCTCCTGGGCGGCCCGGAAGGCCAGCGTCAGCTCTGTCGCCCGGACCAGCAGTTCCCGCGGGTCGTCGATCGATTCGAGGTCGAAGAAGTGCTCCGGGTCCGTGACGGTCTCCGACGGCTCGAAGAGCAACTGCGCGGGCCGCAGCCTCCGCTCGGTCCGCTCGGGCTCTGCCATGCGTGTCCTCCTGCTGGACGTGAGAAAAGCTTCCGGGCCACCGTCCATTGTCCAGCTTCACGCAAGGGCGCCCGAAGCCCCCGGCGCATGGGCTAGAACGTGCGTATGACCGATGGTGTGCACGAGGCGCTGGACAAGCTCTGTGACGAGGGCATCGAGCAGGTGATCGGCTGGCGCCGTCATCTGCACCGCAATCCGGAGCTGCCCAACCGCGAGGCCGCCACCGCGCGGCTCGTGGCGCGGGAGCTCACCGGGTTCGGGCTGGACGAGGTGCGGACCGGCATCGCCGGGCACGGGGTGGTCGGGGTGCTGCGCGGCGGCCGGCCCGGGGACCGGGTGGCGGCGCTGCGGGCCGACATGGACGCACTGCCCGTCCCCGACCGCTGCGGCGCGGACTTCGCCGCCACCGGGCAGGCCTCGCACGCCTGCGGCCACGACTGCCACACCGCGATGCTCCTCGGAGCCGCGCGCGCACTGGCCGACGTACGGGTGCGGGAACGGCTGCCCGGAACCGTGCTGTTCGTGTTCCAGCCCGCCGAGGAGGGCCCGCCGGTCGGCGAGGAGGGCGGGGCGCGCCTGATGGTGGCCGAGGGGGCCTTCGCGGATCCCGTCCCCACGATGGCCTTCGGCATGCACGTCACCCCGCACCCCAAGGGCTGGGTGGGCTACAAGTCCGGGCCGATGTACGGGGCCTCCTGCCTGGTCCGGGTCACCGTCACCGGCCGGCAGTCCCACGCCTCCTCCCCCTGGTACGGCATCGACCCGATGCCCGCCGTCGGGGCGCTGCTGACCGGGATCGGCCAGCTCTACCGGCAGGTGTCGGCGTTCTCCCCGGTCACGGTCTCCATCGGCCACATCGAGGACGTCGGCTGGTACAACGTGATCGGTGAAACGGTCACCCTGTGGGGCACCATCCGCTGCGCCGAGGAGCGGGACATGCCCGAGGTGAAGCGTCGGCTGACCGTGCTGGCGGAGCACACGGCCGAGGCCTACGGGGCCTCCGCGACCGTCGAGCTGCTCCAGGACGTGCCCGCCGTGCGCAACGATGCGGCCTGGGTCGAGGCCGCGCTGCCCACCCTGCGCCGGGTCGCGGGCGCGGACCGGGTGGTGGAGGTCGGCGGCACGCTCGGCTACGACGACGTCTCCGAGCTCATCACCCGCTTCGGCGGGCTGTACGTGATGCTCGGCGTCCAGGACACCGCCCTGGACCCGGCGAGCGGCGAACCCGTGGCCGTCCCCGGCGGCCGGGGCCTGGCGGGCAACCACCACCCCGCCTTCTACGCCGATGACGCCACCCTGATCACGGGCGTACGGCTGCACGCGCATGCCGCGTACGACCACCTGGCGGGGGCCCTCGTCACGCGCTGACCGGCGTCCGCGCCAGGGCGGCGAGCTCGTCCAGTACGGCTGCCAGTTCGCCCGCGAGGCCCTCCGGGGCCCGGAACCCGTCGGCCGTGACCAGCCCGGTGATGCCCGGGACGGCCACCGAGGCCTTGGTGGGCACCATGCCGACGGCCTCCAGCACCGGCCGCAGCATCCGGCCGGCCGGGGCGCCGCCGGAGCCGCCCGCGCTGTAGGAGAGCAGCCCGACCGGCTTGCCCTGCCATTCGCGGTAGAGGAAGTCGACGGCGTTCTTGAAGGGGGCGGTGAAGCCGCGGTTGTACATCGGCAGGACGAAGAGGAAGGCGTCGGCGGAGTCGACCAGGGCGCTCCACGCGCGGGTGTGGGGGTGGGCGTAGATCCCGGTGGACGCGTACTCGGGCTCGTCGAGGAAGGGCAGGGCGATCTCGGCGAGGTCGACGGGGGTGACCTCGAAGCGGCTGTGCTCGCGCGCCTGGTCGGCGGCCCAGCGGGCCAGGGGGCGGGCGGCGGAGGTGGGGCGGACGGAGGCGGAGACGACGTGCAGGCGGATCGGGTGCGGGTTCACGGGGGGCTCCTCGCGGCCGGGGCGGTTTTGTTGACGTGTCACCTATGAGAGCGCGGGGATGGGTGACGTGTCAACTAGATAGGTGACGTGTCACGTACCGGTCTAGACTTCGACCATGACCGAGAACGAGCGTGGGAGCGGGGGCGAGAGCGGCCCGCGCTGGCTCAGCGAGCCCGAACAGCAGGCCTGGTACGCCTGGCGGCGGATGTTTCCGCTGGTCAACGCCGATATCGCGCGCGATCTGACCCAGGACAGCGGGCTCTCCGAAGCCGACTACGACGTCCTGTCCGTCCTCGGCTCCACCGACGGCCACCGCATGCGCATCAGCGCCCTGGCCGTCCTCATGCAGTGGTCCCGCAGCCGGCTCTCCCACCAGCTCACCCGGATGGAGCAGCGCGGCATCGTCCGCCGCCAAGAGGTGGCCGACGACGGGCGCGGCGCCGAAGTGGTGCTCACCGAGCAGGGCGTCACCACGATCATGACGGCCGCACCGCTCCATGTGGAGTCGGTGCGGCGCCACCTGATCGACATCCTGACCCCGGAACAGCTCCGCACGTTCGCCGAGGTCGGCGAACTGCTCCGCACCCGCCTGGGCGTGGAACGCAAAACCCGCTGAGCCGTCCGGGAAGGCTCAGCTGGTGAAGTAGCCGGCGTCGAGCCCGATCCAGCCGGTGAGCTGGCGCTGGTCGTAGACGACCAGCGAGCCGTCGGTAAGGACCTCCCAGCGGATGGTGAGGGAGTCGGAGACCCCGGCGCCGGTGGTCACTCCGACCAGGCCCTGGGTCCGGTTGGGGCGGATGTGCGGCGGCAGGGTGAGGATCTTCTCGCCGTTGGTCCACGGAGCACCGTCGGCGCGGGACAGCCGCAGGTGGAGGTCGACGCGGTTGCCGAGCTGGCGGTACTGGGGAACGTAGTTCCCGGAGTTGGGGGTGTAGACGGCGGTGTCGTAGTCCAGGTTGGTCCACGGGACGTGCTCGCCCGTGCCGTCGGTGGTGGCGGTGATGCCGTAGAGGGCCATGTGGCGCGGTCCTGGTTCTTGGGTGGCGAAGCCGAAGACGAGCTGCGGCCCGTCGGGCGTTCGGCGGACGGTGATGGATTCGGTCTCGCGGTGGGACAGGTCGAGGGCCGTGGTGTTGAACCGCCGCTCGATGGTCTTCCCGGTGGTGATGTCGTAGACGTTCCACCAGGAATTGCCGGGGAGCGGGTTGGTGGCGCTGTAGGCGCCGCCCTCGTTCTGGTACACGAGGTTCCCGTACAGGCACCAGGACTGGGTGGCGTACCGGGCCGGGAAGCCGTACAGCGGCGTGAAGGCACGGCGCTTGAAGGCGTCGAGCTCGTAGACGCGGTACTCGTCGGCGCCGGGCAGCCCGTGGCGCACCCCGATGCGGCCGTGTTCGACGTCCAGGGACGGGGTGACCCGGGAGGACCCCGGAACGGGGTCGAACACCTCGATGCGGGCGTCCCCCGCATCGACGATGGCATTGGGCGTGAACTCCAGGCGGCCGATGCGCTTGCCGTAGGCGAGGCCGGTGGTGACGGGGTCGGCGTCGGTCTCCAGCCAGAGCCAGGCCCGGCCGTCGACGTGCTCGACGCCCAGTCCGCCGCCGTGGCCGAAGCCCCTCAGGAACATGACGGCGCGGACGGTGCCGTCCGGAGCGAGCTCGTTGACGCACAGGTCGCCCCGGAGAGCGCGCGCGCCGTCGGGCAGGCGGGCGGGCTCGTCGGCCAGCCGGCGGCCGTCACTGATGAGCTGCGTCACGTAGGCCAGGCCGGTCACCGGATCGAAGGCGACCTGCTGGTGCACCCTGCCCTGGGCGAGCAGGATCTCCCCGCCGAAGAGGGCGACCGGCTGGGCCCGCAGGTCGAACCTGTGCCCTGCGTGCAGGGCCGGCCCGGCCGGCAGTGCGGCGACGGCTGCGGGGGCGACCTGGCGGCCGGCCGCCTGCGCGGTTCTGGCGGGGGCGATGACCGGCGCGGCGGCCACGGCGGCCACAGCGGTCAGGAGGGTACGGCGGGTCAGCGACATGGGGCCGCCGCGATCCTCGACGGGCCGAGGCACGGTATGCGGGTGGAGCGAGACGACATGGACGTACGAGCCCCCTTCTCAAATGATCACTTGTACGGTCGCGTGATCTTTACATACGGGAGCGAGGGGGCTCCTGCGGGGCTACGGCCGCCAGGCCACCCGGTGTTCGGCCAGGTGGGCCAGTACCGAGTGGTTGGCCTCCCAGCCGTCCGGGCTGTGTTCACCGGCCGCCTCCGGCGGCGTGCCGGACTCCGTCCGGCGATCGGGCGCCGGGTTCCGGTGGTCAGGGCCGCCAGGCCACCCGGTGCTCCGCCAGGTGGGCCAGCACCGAATGGTTGGCCTCCCAGCCGTCCGGGAACTTCATGGTCACGCCCAACTGCACCGGTTCCGAGGACGGATGGGCGTCCAGCAGCTCCGCTATCCCCGCCCTGGCCACCACCACGCAGGCGTGCCGGTGCCGTGAGGCCAGGACGCAGAGCCGGCCCGTCTCCAGGTGGAAGGCGGTCGCGTCCGGGCGGCCCGACAGGGGGTGCAGGACCACCGTGAGGTCGTACTCGCGGCCCTGGAGCCGGTTGGCCGTGTCCACCGTGACCCCCGTGACCCCGAGCGCGGACAGCGCCGCCCGGACCGCCGCCGCCTGGTCCCGGTGCGCGGTGCCGACCGCGATCCGGTCCGCCGTCAGCGGGGACGGGCCGGCCGCCTGCTCGTCCACCGTCACCGCACCCCGGTCCAGCGCCCGGCGCACGACCAGGGCCACCGCCCGCACCGCCTCCGGGTCGGTCCGCGGGGTGTGCCGGGCCGGCAGCTCCAGCAGCCCCCACCCCGACTCGGCGGCCTCGTCCAGCACCCGGTCGGGGCCCGAGCCGTCGCCCGCGACCCCGTAGGACATCCGCCGCTCGCCCGGGCCCGTACCGCTGCGGAACTGCGTGTACGGGTAGAACGCGCGGGAGACCAGCGGCGCGGCCGAGGCCGGCAGCCGCCAGGACACCGGCAGCCGGTGCTGCGGCAGGTCCGGGTTGTGCGCGAGGAGGGTGGACACCGCCGAGGCCGAAGGATCGTAGGACAGGCCCGCCCACTGCTCGGCGCCGACCACGCTGAAGGGATCGAGCTGCCCCGGGTCGCCCACGAACAGCGCCCGGTCGAACAGCCCGGCCACGGCCAGCAGCGCGTCCGAGCGCATCTGGTACGCCTCGTCCACGATGGCGTGCTCCCAGGGCTCCACGTCCTTGACCCACGCCCACTTGGCCGCCGTCGAGATGGTCACCGGCAGCCCCGCGAGGTCCGCCGGCTTCGCCGAGAGGACCACCGAGTCCAGCTCGCGCAGGGCGGGATCGTAGGCGTCGCCCTCACTGCTGTGCAGCCGGCCCACCTTCAGCTCCGGATCCTTCGCGTGCAGCCGCAGCACCAGGTCGTCGACCTGCGCGTTGGTCTGCGCGACCACCATCAGCCGGCGCCCGGCCGCCGCCAGGTCCCGGGCCGCCCGGACCACCAGGGTGGACTTCCCGGCCCCGGGCGGGGAGTCGACGACCACGCCCCGGGCCCCGCCGTGCAGGGTGTCGCGCAAGATGGCGTCGGTGGCCCGGCCGGCGGCCGCGCCCGGATCGAAAGCGGTGCTCACAGGAGGTCCTCGGCGGTCACGGGGTCGGGCAGCGGCAGCGCGGGGGCGTCACCGGTCAGGTGCGCGGGCGGCCCGCCGTGGGTCCACGGGGTCCGCTCGGCGTCCGGCAGCTTCGGGCCGCCGCGCGCGTCGTGCTCGAACAGCGTCCAGCACACCCGGTCGCCCTTCTCCGGCACCGAGCCCGGCTCCGGGTCCTTGCCGCGGCCCATCTTGTCGAGGACGCGCAGCACGAGCCGGCCGTCCTCCTCCCGGCGCACGAACTGCGCGCTCTGCGGGCGCCCGTCGAGGGACCGGTACACCTTCGGGCCACCGCCGCCACCGCCGCCGCCGTCCTCCGTGAGCTGCGGCCGGTCCTCCGTGGCCACCCACACCAGCGGACGCGGGCTCGGCCGCTTCGACTCCGTCCACTCCATGACGACTTCGGTGACCTCGCCGGCGAAGGCCTCGCCCGCCAGCCGCCGCCCCGCCATCACCAGCAGGTCGTCCAGCGCCTCCTGGGCGTCGAGCCGCACCTGCTCGGTCTCCCGCGTCGCGAGCTTGCGCGCGGCCGTCACCGCGTCGTCGCGGCGCGGCTGCGGGCCCTCGCCCGCCCGGACCCGGTCCCGGTGGCCGGTGTACGACCAGCGGTCACCGGTCCAGCGGTCCTCGGTGCGCTGCCCGGGAGGCAGTTCGCGCAGCAGGGCGATCGATTCCCAGACCGCCCGCCAGGTGCCCTCCATCTGCTCCACGACCAGCCGCCGGACCGCCTGCTCGGCCGCCGCGCGGGGTCCGTCCCCGCCCCCGGGCTCGACCGCCCGCGCTGCGTCGAACTTCGCGATCGCCGGGGCCAGCAGCTTGTTGTCGAAGGCCGGATCGGTGGCCGGACCGGCCGGCGGGACCAGCAGCAGGCCTCGCGGGTCCCGGCCGAGCTCCGCGCGCAGCGCCCGCTCGGCGCCGGATTCCCCCTCCGGCGGGTCGATCCACGCCAGCAGGGCGCCGAGGTGCTGGTCCTCCAGATTGCTCTGCCCGGTCGCCCAGTGCCGTGACAGCAGGTCCGTCGCCGACAGCAGCATCGAGGAACCGGGCACCCGGGAGCGCTCGGTGAGGTGCGTGAACCAGCGCCCGAGCAGCGGCACCCGCGCGGGCGCCGGATACGGGTGCTCGGGGTCCTCCTCGGCGGTCCGCCGGAACCGCATGGACCGCCCCAGCAGCCGGACGTACTCGATGCCCGCGCGGCTCGGCACGATCAACTGCGGCGCGTCCAGGCAGAGCTCGGCCTCCACCTTGACCCGCTTGCCCGTCTCCGGGTCGGTCTCGGTGCGCTCCACCGGCTCGACGGCGTCCGCGTAGCCCTCGATGTACGGGACCACGTGCCCGGCCAGCTCCGCCAGGAACTCCCACCGCAGGTCCCGGTCGCGCGGCTGCGGTATGGCCAGGACGTGCGGCCGGTCCGGATCGGTGCCGACCATCGCGCCGAGCGGAGCCCCGGCCTCGCCCGCCGTGGTCAGCGGTACGAAGACCAGCGGGCGCTCGCTCAGGTGCCGGTGCCGTACGGTCGCCAGCGGCTGGGCCCGCCCGGCGCGGACGGCCTCCAGCCGGGCCAGGGTGTTCAGCAGGGACATGCGGCTGCCTCCGTTGCCTCCGTGCGGACGCGGGCGGGGGCCTGCTCCAGCGCCTCGGCGCGCAGCCGGGCGGCCTGCCGCAGCGCGGCGGCCGTGGGGTCCTCGGGGGCCGCGCCGTCGGGAGCCCCGCACCCCGCGGCCGCCGCGAGGGCGGCCTCGACCGTGGTCAGCCCGCCCAGCTCGCCCCGTACGGAGCGGCCGAGCGCGGTCACCTCGTCGGCCGTACGCGCCCGGTCCCGGCAGTGGAAGGCCAGCTCGCAGGCGGCCAGGCACTCGGGGGCGTAGGCGGCGGACACGGCCGACACGGCCTCGGTCAGCTCCTCGGCGGAGCACGCCGGATCGAAGGTGAGGCCCGCGGGCAGGTTCTCGGCGAGTTCCTCGACCCGGGTGAGCCGCTCCAGCTGGCGCCGGGTCACGGAGCGCTCGCGGCGGATGTCCACGGGGGCGGCGGTGGGCAGGTTGGAGAAGTCTTTGGGGCAGACGAGCAGCACCGTGTGCCCGACCTCGGCGCCGGCCACCTTCGCGGCGGTCGTCTCCAGGGCGAGGACGTAGACGGCGGCCTGGCGGGCGGCGGCGCCCACCTTCGCGGCGTCGGCGGCCCCGTCGATCATCGGGAACGACTTGATCTCCACGACGGACCAGCGCCCGTCGGGGTGGACGACGACCGCGTCCGGCTCCAGGTAGGCGGGGGAGCCGGCCACCTCCAGCGCGAGCATGGGGTGGTCCAGCAGGGTCCAGGCCCCGGCGGCGGTCGCCTCGCGCAGCGCGAGCGCCGTGCGGGCGGCGCGGCCCTGGGGGCCGGCGGCGGTGAGGTCGGGGGTGAGGGCGTCCGGTCCGGGCGGGGCGGCCGCGCCGCCGGATCCCGCGCCGAGGTGCTCGTACACCAGCCGCAGGAGCTCGGCTCCGCCGTCGCCCTTGACCTTGGCCTCGAAGGAGTTGCCGCGCACGATGGCGAACTGCGACTGCCCGAAGGCCGCGGGGGAGCCGAGGGCCGCCGCGAGCACGGTCTTGTCCACCCCGGCGCCGTCGAGCAGGGCGCGTCTGCCGCAGCCGGGGTTGGCGGCGAGGGCCGCCAGCGCGCGGGCGTCGAGCGGGCGCGGTGCGACGGCGGGGCCGCGCAGATCAGCGAGCCGCTGCCGCAGCGTCTTCGGGGGATTCGGGGGATTCATCGGCCGCGCGGCCTGCGTGGCCTGCCATGCCGCCGGCTGCGCCGTCGGCCCGGGGGACCGCGGCGGGGTCTGCGGCGGCTGACCGCTGGACGGGTAGGAGCTCACCCGCGGAAGTCTCCCATCCGCCACCGACAATCGTGGACTTACCGCGGAAACCGGCTGTTCGGGCGGTACGCGGGGACGACCCGGCGGACCCCGCGGACCCCGCGGACCCCGCGGACCCGGCCGGTGCGGGGGATCCGGCGATCCCGGTGGCCCCGACGATCCCGGCGGGCAGGGCGCGGGCGGCGACGTAGCCGGCCCCCATCACGGCGGCCCCGGCGACGGCGTCGAGGAAGTAGTGGTTGGCCGTGCCCATGACCACGAGGGTGGTGACGGCGGGGTACGCGGCGCCGAGCGCCCGCACCAGCGGCCGGCGCGCGCAGCACCACAACACGACACCGCACCACAGGGCCCACCCCACGTGCAGGCTGGGCATCGCCGCGAACTGGTTGGTGAAGGAGCCGAGCCCGCGCGGCGCGCTGGCCTCTCCGCCCCACCAGCCGTAGGCGCTGTAGCGGGCCATCGTGTCGGTGAACCCGTACGAGGCGTCGAGCAGCCGGGGCGGGCAGGTGGGGACCAGGGCGAAGCCGACGAGCCCGAGGAGGGTGGAGAGCATCAGCCAGGTGCGGGCGAATCGATACTGCTGGGGGCGGCGCCGGTAGAGCCAGATCAGCACCGCCGGGGTGACGAGGTAGTGCAGGGAGGCGTAGAGGAAGTCGGCGGGTATGCCGAGGACCGCCTGGCCGGTGAAGAGCCGGTTGAGCGGCCGCTCCAGGTCGATGGCCAGGAGCTCCTCCAGGCGCAGGATCGCGAGCCCGTGCTCCACGGCCAGCCCGACGTCGCCCCGGGCGAGGAGTCTGCCGCCCGAGTACGCCGCGTAGACGAGCCCCAGGAGCAGCAGTTCGGCCCACCATCGTGGAGGCTGCCGCCTATTAGTCATACGCCGTATGACGTGTGTGAAGACGTAAGGGTTGCGTGGCGTTCATCGGAGGCCTCCAGGGGAACCCCGCCCTTCGGGGCGGGGAGGAATTGGACTCCTGCGGAGCGGGGCAACGGGCTGGGATTCGCCGCCAGGGCCGATCACAGTGCCGTGACCCGCAGATTTCAACTTCACGCGTTGTCTCGCGTGGGCGCGGCAGGAGCGGGTCAACTACAACGCCACCTCGGCCATGCTGACCGGGTGGAAGAAGACCGAAGAACTGTCCTACCTCTCCGAGGTCTCCTCCGTTCCGCTCCAGCAGGGCCTTCGGCACCTGCAAGGCGCGTTCGCCAACTTCTTCGCCAAGCGCGGCAAGTACCCGCGCTTCACGTCGCGGAAGAAGTCACGCAAGTCCGCCGAGTACACGTCCAGCGCGTTCCGCTACCGGGATGGTTCGCTGACACTGGCGAAGATGGCGGACCCGCTGGCGATTGTGTGGTCGAGGCCGCTGCCCGAGGGCACGACGCCCACCACGGTGACCGTGTCGCAGGACGCGGCCGGGCGCTGGTTCGTCTCCCTGCTGTGCGACGACATCCCCGCGCCCATGCCCGTGACCACGCGGGCTGTCGGGATCGACGCCGGTGTCACCAGTCTGGTGACGCTCTCCACCGGGGAGAAGGTCACCAATCCCAAGTTCGAACGCAAGGACCGCGCACGCCTGGCCAGGGCCCAGCGGGAACTGTCCCGCAAGGCTCAGGGTGACGGGGCCAACAGGGCCAAGGCCCGGCGCAAGGGTTGCCAAGATCCATGCCCGGATCGCCGACCGCAGGCGTGACCACCTGCACAAGCTGACTACTCGGCTCGTTCGTGAAAACCAAACGATCGTGATCGAGGACCTGACCGTACGCACCATGGTCAAGAACCACACCCTGGCCCGCGCCGTCTCGGACGCGGCCTGGACCACGATGCGCAACATGCTGGAGTACAAGAGCGCCTGGTACGGAAGGAACCTGGTCGCCATCGACCGATGGTTCCCCTCCTCCAGGCTGTGCTCCGCCTGCGGCACCATCGCGGGCAAGATGCCGCTGCACGTCCGCGAATGGACGTGCCGCGCGCGAGCCGTAGGAACCCCCTCCCTTCAGGGAGGGGAGGATGTCAACTGATGGATGATGGAGCGGACGACGTAACCCCGCAAAGCAGTGCGAATGGTCAGTTCCGTCGGTGTTGGCCCCACTCGACCCCTCGACCGGGAGAACTCATATGGCCCCCCGCATCCTCTTGGCCCGCCACGGCCAGACGGCGTGGTCCCAGCTCGGCAAGCACACCGGACGCACGGACGTGCCCCTGCTGGAGGAGGGGAAGCGCGGCGCGAAGCTGCTCGGCGAGCGCCTCGCCCGCGACCCGTGGGCGAGCCTGCGCGGCCTGGAGGTGCGTACCAGCCCCCTCGTGCGGGCGAGCGAGAGCTGCGACCTGGCCGGCTTCGGCATCCAGGCGGAGCCGTGGGACGCGCTGATGGAGTGGGACTACGGCGACTACGAGGGCATGACCCCGGCCGAGATCCAGGCGATCCGGCCCGGCTGGCTGATCTGGCGCGACGGGGTCCCGGGCGGCGAGTCCGTCGCGGAGATCTCGGCCCGCGCGGACGAGGTCGTCACCTGGGCCCGCTCGGCCGAACGCGACGTCCTCGTCTTCGCGCACGGCCACATCCTGCGCACCCTGGCCGCGCGCTGGCTCGGCTTCGACGCCTCCTTCGGCGCCCGCATCAGGCTGGAGCCGACCTCGCTGTCGGTCCTGGGCTGGGCGTACGGGGCGCCCGCGCTGGAGCGCTGGAACGATACGGGGCACCTGGACGGGTAGCTCGACGGCGGGGCAACGACACAGCGCCCGGCGCGTGGTTCGCGTCGGGCGCTGTCGGCTGTGGGTCAGCTCACTGGAGTGTCAGGCTCACGGGTCGATGACGACGGTGCAGGTGTACGTCCCCGGCGGCAGGTCGGTGACGTTGAGAATGGCCGGGTCCGAGGGGCCGGTGCTGTTGCCGTTGCACGCGATGGTGGACAGGATCTCGCCGGACTCCTGGCCGTCCACGCGCACCAGCAGGTCGGCGAGCGGCGCGTTCGTGAACGTGGCCGTGGCCCCGGCAGCGGGCGGGTTGGTGGTACAGGTCGTCCCCGAGACCACCTGTACGGTCACATCCTCCTGGTCCGCGGCGCCGTATCCGGGCGGAGGCGTCGTCTCGTTGAACGTGTACTGACCGGGCTTGAGGCCCGATACGCAGACCTCGCCGGTGGTCGGGTCCTCGTCGGGCGCCGCCATCGTGGTGTCGTCGGTCACGTCTTCGTCGTAGCCGTCGGGGCCGGTGATGTTGAACACCGCACCGGCCTGGGTGACCAGCGGGTTCCCGGCCTTGGTGCTCTTCTTCAGGATCTTGAGTGCGCCGGGAGGGGCCTCACCGATGCAGAAGTCGATGTGACTGAGGCCGAAGAAGCGGTTGTTGTTCGGGTTGATCGGGGCGTGGAGCGAGGTGTCGGCCGTGTTGCCGCCGGGCCGGTAGTCGTAGAAGTTGGCGTTCGGGCCGCCCTTGACGATGACGCCGAGGGCGGTGAAGTCACCTTCGATGGTGTAGTCGAACACCTGCCCCTGTGCGGTGTTCCTGACGTCGATGTCGAGCGTGCCGGTCAGCCCGTTGAAGTTCAGCGGAATGTCCGTCGCGTCCGCCGGGGGATCCTGCTTGAACGCGAACAGGAAGGCACCCGGCATGAGGGTGTTGCAGTTCGGGTTGCCCTGCACCTGGGTCGCCTGCTTGCCGTCCCCGCTCGGGGGTCCGGGCACCCGCCCCTGGGCCGACGCCATGCCGGCGAGGGGGACGGCGACTGCGGTGACCACACCGAGACACATGAGCGAAGCTCTGAGCGTCCCCCGCCTCAGGCGTGTCGATCGGGACGCTCCAGTGGTTAGCTTGACTCTGTCGGGGATCTTGGAGTTCCTCAGCGCGGCAGCATGATCAACGGGCATGCTCGGGCTGTTCCAGTAACCGATGGAATCGTCGAGGTGCCCGTTGTCCCTCCGCCCCCGTTCCGGTGAGCAAGTCCCCTCTCTGACCGTGCAGATCGCGCGGGCGAGCAACCCAGGTGGCACCACGGCGATGTGGGTGAGAGACCGGCTGGACGGGCTTTGGCACGACGAGGACTTCGCTGACTGGTACCCGCGTGACGGGCGCCCGGGCCTGTCGCCCGCCCAGTTGGCCACCGTCTGCGTGCTGCAGTTTCTGCTCGGGCTTTCGGACCGGCAAGCCGCCGAGGCGGTCCGCTGCCGCATCGACTTCAAGTACGCCATGGCCATGGAGCTGGACGACCCTGGGTTCCACCACAGCGTGCTGGCCGACTTCCGCGACCGTCTTGCCGAAGCAGACCGTGCTGATCGCCTCCTCGACCTCGCGCTGGCCCGCCTCAAGGAGGCCGGCCTGGTGCACGAGCGCACTACGCAGCGAACCGACTCCACCCACGTCCTGGCCGCGGTGCGCGACCTGACCCGCCTGGAGCTGATCACCGAAGCGGTCCGCGCCGCCCTGGAAGAAGTCGCCAGCACCTCCCCTCACCTGCTCGACGAGCTGGTCGATGAGGGCTGGGGGCTCCGCTACGGCCGGCCGGTCCGCCTGGGCAAGAACCCCACCAAACCCAAGACCCGGATCCTCGCTACCGGAAACGACGCCCTCCGGCTCCTGGAACACCTCTACCGGCACGGAGCAGACCGCACGTCCGGTCCCCGCATCCAGGCCCTGCGCCAGATCATGGTGCAGAACTACGACCGTGACACCGCGGGACACCTGCGCTGGCGCACCGCCGAGAAGGAAGGAGGGCCCGGGCTGCCGCCCTCGTCCCGGGCGGTCGTCTCTCCCTACGACACCTCGGCCCGCTACGCACGCCACGGACACATCATCAGCTGGAAGGGGTTCGCCGCTCATCTGACCGAGACCTGTGCTCCCGACGGCCGCAACGTGATCACGGACGTCGCCACCACCGCAGCCACCACCCACGACAGCCAGGTCCTGCCCGGCATCCACACCCGTCTGGCCCGCCGCGGGCTGCTGCCTGCCGAGCACCTGGTCGACGCCGGCTACACCTCCCTGCCCCACCTGGAACAAGCCGCCCGAGACCACCAGGTCACCGTCACCGGACCGCTGCCGGCCAACCCCACCCGCCAGCATCGCCAGGCCAAGGGTTTCGCCCGGGACGACTTCCACATCGACTACGACCGCAGGCAGGTCACCTGCCCCCAGGGCCAGGTCAGCGCGGGCTGGCACGGCCCCTACCCGACCTCCTCGCCCACCGCGGCCCCGCTGATCGTGGCCAGGTTCACCAAGAGCCAGTGCCGCCCCTGCCCGGCCCGCACCAAGTGCACCACCACCGCCGACAACGCCCGCACCGTGGGCTTCCCCCCGCGAGAGCTCCGCGACCTGCAACTCCGCGTCCGCACCGAGCAACAGACACCCGAGTGGAAGACCCGTTACGCGGTCCGCTCCGGAGTGGAGGGCACGGTCAACGAGTTCGCCCACGGACACGGCATGCGGCGCTGCCGCTACCGAGGACAGGGAAAAGCCCACATCCAGCACGTCCTGACGGCCATCGCCGTCAACATCGAGCGCCTCAGCAGACTGCCACCAACCGAGGAATCACCCATACCTCGCCGACCGACTGCCTTCCAGAACTACCTCGACCAGCGCAAGATGCCCCGGCCGAAGTCATGGCGAACCCTGGGCACCTGACCTCGACGGCTCCAAGATCCCCGACAGAGTCAAGGTTAGTACCTGTTTTCAAGCCTCCGGGCAGCGTTTGCCCAGGTCAGGATTCGCACGGGGCTGATCGCGGACGCTGCCGGCGGCTGGATTTGGGCTGCGGGAGGTCGCGCGGCGTGTGGAGGCGAGGGGCCGTCCTGGGGGCGAGGACAGTGGTGCGGGGTCACTGTAGGCCCTATCCATTACGGACGGGAGAGCCCGATGACCAACGACAGCTTGACGGGTGAGGAGCTCGCCGAGATGTTGCTGAGGGGGTTGCGCAACGACCATATGAAGGCGGCGATCCGGCTCCTTGGAGCTGACCGCGAAGGTTACTGGTTGCGCCGTCTGTTGGACGACGAGGAACTCAACGCCGTGTCCGGCGTCCCGCTCATCGACTGGAGCGGTCGCCCTCCTTTGGTGGAGTGGGACGCGCTTGAACGACTCCTCGCGGGGAACCCTGGCGCTTTCGCCGCCACTGGCAGCGACACGGCTGTGCTGAAGGTCGCCCTGTCGCTTGTCGGCCCCTGGAAGCGTTCCTCGACATCAACGCCACGTGCCGGAGTGGTCCGTAGAGGGTTCGGGGACGAAAGCATGCCCCAAACCCAGGCCCCGGGGCAGGGACGACAGCGCAACCCCAAACGCTATGCGGGTCCCCGCAGGCCTGGTCGGTGAGGGGGACCTTTCTCAAGGCTCCGGGTAGCGTTTTCCCAGGTCAGGAATCGAACGGGGCTGATCGTGGACGCTGTCGGCAGGCGCGGGTCGGAGCCGCGCGGGAGGTTCAGCTGGGTGTGGTGGGCGGATCCGCTGACGGGCGGGTTGCGGTCGTGGGATCCTGCGGTCCGGGCTGACGGGCCGTCGGGGCCGTGGCTGACCGTCTTGATGGTGAGGTTCAGGTACTTCTTCGCCCAGGTCGCGAGCTGTCCAGCGCAGGCGGAGTCGGCCCGGACGATGGTGATCTCCGGGGCATCAGCCGCAGCCGGAACAGCGCTTCCTTCGCCGCGTCGCTGAGTGCGCGAAGTTGTCGAGCAGCAGTCCCGGGGTTCGTTCGTCACCAGGGACCGTGCCCTGGAGATCGAACCGATGCGTGAGGTCGGCGGAGGGACCGCGGGCGAGAGGACCCCGATCGTCTGCGACTCGCTGACCAGGCTGGCCGAGGACGTCGGCTTGTCCTTCAGCGCGGTCAAGACGGCACGGTTCGCCTCCTCACGGTGGCCCAAGGAACATCGCAGGCCGGACGTCTCGTTCAAGGTCCACTGCATCCTGGCGGGTATCGAGGACGAGGAAGACCGGTTCACTGCGATCTGCACTCCGCCCGAGGGCAAGACCCACTGGACGGTCGACGACGCCAGCCGCCGGGTCGGCAACCGGGTGGAGACTCCTATCTCGCCTGAGGAGAAGGGGAGGCGTGGTGGTGATGACGGGCAGGCAGCGCCGTGTCGGTGGCAGCGTCCTGGTGGGGACGGTGCTGGCCGCGGGGGGCTGGTGGGCCAACTGGTCCGGGTACGAAGCGGTGGGCCTGGCCTTGAGCCTGTTGGGCGGGGCCTTGGTGCTGGCCGGTGCGTGGCGCCCGACCTCGGCTATACAGCTCCTGACTACACCGGTCCGGGGACCCCTTGTGAGGGTCCCCGGCCGGGTTGTACATCGCACCTCACGAGTCCGGACTTCGGCGGCCCGGAGCACGAGCCGGACTTAGGGTCCGGCCGGTGGCTCGGGGGGCCGCACAGGGGTCAGGAGCGCTTCTTGCTCTTGTTCAGGCCCTTGTCGGTAGCGCCCGGCCCGACGACCGGGAGTTTCTTGGCCGAGGACCGGTTGGCGAGGGTGGCCGGTTGGTCCACCGGGAGCACCTCGGTCCAGACGATGGGGCCAGGACCCGGCGGGGGCGTTTGGCCGGCGCCGAAACCGGGGTTGTCCGGCACGAACGGGCAGTAGAGGAACCACCTCTGGGGCTGGTTGGGGCCGGGCGAGAGCTCGATCGATTCGCACTGCGTCTCCCAGAGTTCCCCTCCCTCGGTCAGCACCTGAACGATGAGGAACTCGTCGTCACCGAGGCGGTTGACGGAGACAGCACAGGCGTCCTCGGGATAGCCCTGCGCGGCGGGGCCGCTGAGGTTCACCCAGTAGAAGGGGCCAGGGTCCGTCCCCTGGTTGCCCTCCACGTCACGGATGCCGATGAACGTGTCGCCGCCGGTGAGTACCGCCTTGACCTCGCTGTTGTCGTTGGGGTTGAAGGAGTCGACGTCGAGGCACTGCGCCGTTCCGGCGGGGCCGGCGGGGCCGGTGGCTCCGGTTGCTCCGTCGGTTCCGTCGGTTCCGTCGGCTCCGGCGGGGCCGGTCGGACCAGTCGCACCGTCAGCGCCGTCGGTTCCGTCGGTTCCGTCGGCTCCGGCGGGGCCGGTCGGACCAGTCGCACCGTCAGCGCCGTCAGCGCCGTCAGCGCCGTCAGCTCCGGCAGGGCCGGTCGGGCCGGTTGCGCCATCAGCGCCGGCGGGACCGGTCGGACCGGTCGCACCCCCGCCAGGGCCAGCAGGGCCGGTCGGGCCGGTCGCGCCGTCAGCTCCGTCAGCTCCGGCAGGGCCGGTCGGGCCGGTTGCGCCATCAGCGCCGGCGGGACCGGTCGGACCGGTCGCACCCCCGCCAGGGCCAGCAGGGCCGGTGGCGCCGTCGGCTCCGGCGGGGCCGGTCGGACCAGTCGCACCGTCAGCGCCGTCAGCTCCGGCAGGGCCCGTGGGGCCGGTCGGGCCCGTGGCCCCGGTTGCCCCCGGCCTGTCCTTGTCCTCGCACTTGTCGTCGTGGCGGCCGTCGTCGTCCCCAGAGACCAACCCCCTGTGCTCGTTGAGGAGGTTCGAGACGTGCGGGCCCTCAGGGCCCCATGGGCCGTCCGGACCTTCCTGACCGTCGGGGCCGTGCTCGTCGTGCCGGCAGTCGGCGGGTTTGCCGGGCTCACCTGAGGCGGTGCGGTGGGCACCTGGCCGACTGCCATTGCGTTGCCGGTGAAGCCCAGCATGATGAGACCCACCGACGCCATCGCTCCGCTGGCGAGCCATTTGGCCCGCCGGGGAAGCGGGCCCAGGCCGGATACGGTCCTGTTCTCAGGACTCATGTGAAATTGCTCCTCGTAGAACCGAATGAGTTGATCCGAAAGACTTTCGGCTTCCCAGGCATCATTCGGTCGCCGGGCCCCTACATACGCGAAGAAACGCGGGTTGATCAATAGTTCGGCTGATCGTGATCGGGGCAAAGGAACCAACAACGGTGTGTCGCAGTGCGCTTGGCCGGACTTTCTGGATTCGTAGATGCGCGCAAGACCCGCAGCACCATCGAGTGCCTGGTTGCGGTCTCGCACAGCTTCCCAGCCGGCACCCCAGTACTGATGGCCGACGGCACTAGCCGCCCCATCGAACAGATCCAAGTCGGCGACCTCGTTACCGCTACGGAGCCCACCACGGGCGAAACAGGCTCACGGTCCGTCGTTCGAACCATCCTCACTCCCGACGACCGCAACTTCACCGACGTCACCCTCACCGACGGCTCGGCCCTTACTGCCTGTTCGTGAGGCCGCCATGACAAGTTCCGTGGTGGTGAGGTGCGGTGCTGACGTTGTGTGGGCGGGGTTCGAGAGCTTGGGGTGCCTGGTCAGAGCAGGGGTGAGAACCGCTCGGGGGGCTTGCGTGCCTTGGTGATTCGACGGGTCATGAGGGTGATGGCTGCCCAGGTGATGAGGGTTTCGGAGTGCTGGATGAGTCGTTCGTAGTCGCGTACGTGTCTGCGGGCCCGCATCATCCAGGACCAGGTCCGTTCCACGACCCATCGGCGGGGCAGGATGACGAAGCCGGATGAGTCCTTGGGTCTGCTGACGGTCTTGATCGTCAGGCTGAGATACTTCTTTGCCCAGGTCACGAGCTTGCCCGCGTAGGCGGAGTCGGCCCAGACGATGGTGATCTCGGGGTGCATGAGGCGGAGGCGGAAGAGGACTTCCTTGGCGGCGTGGCTGTCGTGGAGGTCGGCGGGGGTGACCATGACGAGCAGGGGGAGGCCGCGGGTGTCGACGACCATGTGGCGTTTGCGGCCGTTGATTTTCTTGCCCGCGTCGTAGCCGCGTGAGTCACGGCCGACGGTCTCGGCTGCCTTGACGGACTGGGAGTCGATGACGGTGGCGACCGCGCGGGGGCCTTTGCCCATCTCGCGGCGGATCCGCTGGGAGAGGGCGTCGCGGATCTGGTTGATGACGCCGCAGGCGGCCCAGCGGGCCATGAATCCCCAGACGGTCCGCCAGGGCGGGTAGTCCGCCGGCAGCGCCCGCCATTTGCAGCCGGTGTCGACGACGTAGCGGATCGCGTCGACGATCTCGCGCCGGTCGTGCTTCTCGGGCCGGCCGCCGGTGGTTGTCTCGCAGGCCGGGGTGGGCAGCAGGGGCTTGAGCAGGGCCCATTCGGCGTCGGTGGTGTCGGATGGGTAGCGGCGTCGGCGCATCGTGTCTGGCCTTCAAGCCGGTGCTGCCCGGGGCCCGGCCTTCGGCCGGGCCCCGGGCAGCGAGGGGGTCAGTAGCTGTTGACGAGGTCGAGGGTGGACTCGATCGAGTTGAGCTGGGCGGTGATGTGGCGGACCCATTTGTCGCCCGGGTGGGCGGCGGCGTGGGGTGCGACGCCGCCGGTGATGAACCGGCGGAACTCGGTGAGCTTCTCCTTGATCACCTTTCGTTCGTATGCCTCCAGGGCGGCTCGTTCGGCTCCGAGCTGGTAGCCATCGGCCCTGGTCCAGATCAGCGGGGGCCATCCCTGGTCCGCGATGACGTCCCGCAGAGCGGCCAGTCCGGACCTCACCTGGCTGGGGGTGAGGTCGCTGGCGCGGGCGAGCTGGTGGAAGAGGAGTCCGGCCGGGCGTGCTTCGAAGAGCACGAATCGGACCGTGTCGGCGTGCCGCAGAGCGGCATCGCCCCGGCGCCGTGAGGCGCGGGGCATGGCTACTGGCCTCGGAGGAGGGCAGCGAGCTCGTCGTCCATGTCGACCTTGCCAGTGTCGACGGCGTTCTCGATCCAGTCGAGAGTGGCCCCGACCTTGGCGATGTTCTGGTGGACGATCGCCTGTTCGTCCTCGGACAACTGGCGGTCCCGCAGGCCCGGAACGGCCCGGCCGGAGGCGGCGACGAAGGAGTGACAGGCAGTGACCAGGTCCAGGAACTCGACCGTGCGGTTGATCTGCTTGACCGCCGGCGCGACGGGGCTGGTCCGTTCGAAGTTCTCGCGGGCCTGGCGGCCGCGTTCGACCTGGGCGTGGTTGACCTGGTGGCGGGCGGTGTCATCGCTCATGGCCCTGAAGGCGACGTCCGGGCGCCGCAGCAGGCCGGTGGTCACCGTCGCCGCGACGGTCTCGTCGCGGGTGAACTCCTCGACCACCCTGACCCGGTCCTCGACAGCAACCTGCGCCGAGACCGAGGGCCGGCGGAGCAGATCGGTGGTGACCACCGCGGCGACCTCTTCGTCCTGGGCCAGGGCGTGAATCGCGCTGATCTTCTCCTGCTTGGAGACCGGGTTCTCGACCTGCCAGCCGAGCACGCGGCTGGCGTCATCGGCCGTCCAACGGGCCTTGCCCTTGGGCGGGCTTTTCACGGCCGCGAATCGCTCGTCCTCGTCATCGACGCTGGCCAGGATCCGGTAGACGGTGAAGGGGACGCCAGCCTGGCGGTGTTCCTTCGGCCAGCGGGAAGCGACCCAGCGGGCGTTGTTGACGGTGCTGTACTTGAGGCCGATGTCCTCGGCGAGCCGGGTCAACGACTCCCTGACGGTCCATCCGCCCTCAGGCCGGGCGCCCTCGCGAGGGCGGGAGGGCTCGATCTCCAGAGCGCGGTCACCGATCGTGAACTGACCCCGGGAGTGCTGGTCGACGACTTCGCGGAGCTCGCTCACGATCTGTTCGTATCGTGACGGGCTGACGCTTCCGATCTTCTCGTTGTCCTCGGGCATGGTGTGTCACCACCCAGCGCGGGCCATGGCACGGCCATCTTCCTGCCGTGACGGAACAAAGCCCGCTCATCACCGAGAGTCAGACCGCAAAGAGGAAGATCACAACAAAGGACTGCAAATTACCGGGAACTGACCAAACTTGGACAACTGATGCGTTCGCGCTGCGGTTACTGTGACCGGTCTGCGAACGGATCGTTCCGCTGGCGCCAGGCCCTCACCTTGCACTTCGGCGAGCAATACACGGCCGCGAATCGCCGCTCCACCCCCGCGATCCAGCGGGCCCCGCACTCGCGGCACTCGCCCTCACCGGCACCACCCTGGACCGCGGCAAGACGCCGGCGCAACCGCCGCTCCACCCGCCACTGCCTGGAACGACAGGTCGCCGAACAGAACACAGCGTCCGGCCTGGCACCCGACCTAAGCCGGTCACCACAAGCCCGACAGGCCCTCTCCGTAGCCTTCTTGGCGCCCTTCGACACCAGCCAAGCCTAGGCCCCCAGGCTAGCCGGTACAGGGGATCCGAAACAGGCAGTTACTGCCATGAGTTGCTCCACCTTTCGGCACGAGTCGCCAGCCGCTTCTCCGGCTGGTCGAACCGCAAGCCGGTGCCGAGTCTGACCAGAGGCGGAACGGCCATCGTCGCGCCACACGTGTCCTTGCGCCAGGTGGATGCAATCGGTGGCCTGATAGGGGTAGTCCGCGGCTCGTACGGATCGGCGGCGCAGGATCCGGAGGGGCCGGGCGAAGGCCCCGCCTGATGCCCACTACGCCTGGTCGCGTCCGTGGCGCGTCAGGAACGCGCCCACGCGCGGGGAGCGCTGGTGCGGGACCAGGGTGCGGGCCGTGGCCGCCAGCATGGACCGGATCCGGGTCGACTGGACCTCGTCCAGCAGCTCCAGCACCCGGCCGCCCGCCCAGGCGGCCTCGTCGGGGGCGCCCGCGTGGGCCAGGTTGTCGGCCAGCTCGGCGGTGTAGAGGGCGACGTTGCGGGCGAAGTGCGGATCCTGGAGGTCCGCCGCCCGGCGGGCGTGCCGGGCCGCCCGGGCGTGCTCGCCGAGCGCGGCCCAGCAGCGGGACTCCAGGGACTCCAGCTCGGCCTCGCCGAAGAAGGACATCCACTCCGGGTCCGCCCCCGCCTGGCCCCGCGAGAACTCCGTGTGCGCCCGCGTCAGCGCCTCCTCGCAGGCCTTGCGGTCGGCCAGCCCCGCCCAGCCGCCGGCCTCCCGCAGGGCGAGCAGCGACACGAGCCGCGGGGAACCGAGCGATCGGGCGGCCCGGCGGCCCGCCTGGGCCGCCCGTACCGATTCGCGGGGGCGTCCGCAGTCCCGGGCGAGGAAGGCCATGTTGCTGAAGGCGTGCGCCTCCAGGCCGGCGTCCCCGGAGACCCGGGCCGTGGCGAGCGCCTCCGCGTAGTGCGAGCGGGCGTCGTCGAACCGGCCCGAGTCGTGCGCGAGCCAGCCCACCGAGATGGCCAGCTCTCCCGCGCCGGCGTGCAGCCGGTCCTCCGTGGACTGCCGGGTCGCCCCCGCGTCGAGCAACGCGTAGGCGGTGCGCAGGGGTTCCGCGGCCCGCCGGTACAGGGCGTCCGCTCCGTGCCGGTCGTCCAGCAGCCGGATCTGGCGTACGGCGTCCTCGACGGCGGCCGCCTCGGACTCGCCGGCGCGGGAGGGGAGCCGGCGGGTGTCGCCGAGCAGGGTGAGGCTGAGGGTCGCGGCCGCCACGGTCGCGGAGCCCCCCGCCATGAACGCGCGACGCAGCACGTCGCTCTCCTTGGAACGTGAAGGGGCAGGGGAGTCGGTGGGGTGGGGGCGCTTGGCGAACGAGCCGAAGGACGCCGCCTGTTCGCGCTGCGCCAGCCGGCCCCGTACCGTCTCGCGCGGGGAGAACCCCAGGTCGGCCAGGGTACGGCCGGGGAACATGTGGAGGAAGACCCGCTCGTAGGCGTAGTTGGGGCAGCGGATCTCGCCGGACTCGACCCGGCCGATGTAACGGGCGTCGCAGGAAACCGTTTCTCCGATTTCCTTTGCCGCCCTGCGCACCAGTGCGGCGAACTCGGCCGGGGAGTGCTGACCGCGCAGTCGCCGGAAGGGGGTGTTGGGTGAGTGGGGGGACGCCGGCATGGACGCTGCCTCTCTGGGGCAAGGGACGCGCTGCCGGTGACTGTGCGGTGGTCACGTGGTGACTGTGTGACGCGCTGCCCGGCGGGCACGAACGTACCGCCAGCGGTGGAGGGTTGACTCGGTGTTTGGCTACAAAACGGATATCTCACCCGCGATCCGCCATGAACTGCCATCCTTTGCAGCGTCTTGCCGCCGCACCTGTTGACGTTCCCGTGCGTTGAACCCATGCGGAGTGGGAGGAAGCCCGCCGGCTTCCGGGACCGCTCCCGCGATGCTCGTACGCGGATCGAGGAGGGGTTTCCCATGGTGGAGGGCGGCATGGAGAGCACGGATACGAACACCGCGCCCGAGCCCGGAGCGGCCCGCCTCATGGGCGCCCCGGACCTGGTCACGGTCCCCACCCGGCAGGGGCTGGAGGCCGTCGACATCATCCAGCGGGCCGCCGGCCAGGCCAGTCACGCGTGCGGCGTCGGCCCGGTCCTGCACGACGGGTCCGGCAGCACCCTCGGCTTCCTCGTACCGCCCGGCACCGCCGACGCCTGGGACCTCCCGGGCAGTGCCTGTACGCACACCAACGGGCGCGGCATGCGCTTCGGCGACACCTCGCCCACCGCGGGGGACACCGGCTGGCTGCTGCCGCCGGACGCCGTCGGGCCGGTCACCGACCCGGAGGTGCTGCGGGCGGCGCTCGGGGAGGCGGCCCGGCTGATCGAGGCCGCCGACAACTGCCGCTGACGCCAGCTGACGCCCGCGGACCTCCGCCGCCCGCCGCCCCCGGCCCTGACCAGCCATAATGAGGGCGTGGCGAGCAAGGGCAAGGGCAAGGGCAACGACAAGCGGCGCGGGCGCGAGACCTCCGAGGCGCCGGCCGGGCCGGTGGACGGCGGCCATGCCGCGCTGGAGCCCGACCGGGAGCGGTCGCGCGCCTGGACCCTGCTGATCGACGGGGCCCCGCAGTCCCACGTGGACCTGGACGACCCCGGGCACCTGGACTTCGCGTACCAGCGCCGCATCGGCCACCTGATCGACCTCTTCGCCCCCGCCCGCCAGCCCCTGAACGTGCTCCACCTCGGCGGCGGCGCCTTCACCCTCGCGCGCTACACGGCCGCCGCCCGCCCCCGCTCGACGCAGCAGATCGTCGAGATCGACGCCGGGCTCGTGGCCTTCGTACGGGAACACCTGCCGCTGGACCCGCAGGCCCGGGTCCGGGTCCGCGCGGTCGACGCCCGGGCCGGGCTGGCGAAGATCCCGGACGGCTGGGCCGACCTGGTGATCGCCGACGTGTTCAGCGGGGCCCGCACCCCGGCGCACCTGACGAGCGCGGAGTTCCTGGACGACGTACGCCGGGCCCTGGCGCCGGGCGGCTGGTACGTGGCGAACCTCGCGGACGGTCCGCCGCTCTCCCATCTGCGGGGCCAGATCGCCACGGCCGCCTCCCGGTTCGCGGAGCTGGCGCTGGCCGCCGACCCCGTGGTGTGGCGGGGGAAACGCTTCGGCAACGCCGTGCTGGTGGCGGCCGACCGGGAGCTCCCGGTCGCCGAGTTCACCCGTCGGGTGGCGAGCGATCCGCACCCCGGCCGGGTCGAACACGGCCGCGCCCTCATCGACTTCGCGGGCGGGGCCGTCCCGGTCTCGGACGCCTCGGCGGTGGCCTCGCCGGAGCCCCCGCCGTCGGTCTTCCGCTGACCCGCGGCTACTCCTGCGCAGCCGCCGCGAGCTCCCGCAGGCGCCGCTTGTCCGGCTTGCCGCGGCCCGTCAGCGGGAGCGCCGGCAGCCAGAACACCGCCGTCGGCCGCTGGCCCGGCGCCAGCTCCGCCGCGACCAGCGCGCACGCCTCCGCCGCGGCCTCCTCCGTCGGGGCGTGGCCGGGGGCCGCGACGAGGAAGGCGCACACCGCCTCCCCGGTGACCGGGTCCGTTCGCCCCACGACGGCCGCCCGGGCCACGGCGGGGTGCCGGGTCAGGGCCGTCTCGATCGGGCCGCAGTAGATGTTCGCCCCGTGCACCATCACCACGTCCTTGACCCGGTCGTCGAGGTACAGGTACCCGTCGGCGTCGAAATGCCCGACGTCCCCCGTGCGCAGCCAGCCGTCGCGCAGGGTCTCGGCCGTCAGGGCGGGCTGGTTGCGGTAGCCGGTCATCACCATCGGGGAGCGCACCCACACCTCCCCGGTGGCCCCGGGCGCGGAGCCCCGTACCTCGACCTCCACCCCGGGCGCCGGACGGCCCACGGAGCCGAGCAGGTGGGGGCGGTCGGCGGCCGCCGCGTCGTGGTCGGCCGGGGAGAGCCGGCTGAGCACCCCGGCCTCGTTCATCCCGTAGCCCTGGGTCCAGCGCACCTGGGGACCCCAGCGGGTCAGCGCCTGCCGCAGCCGCTCCGGGTGGACGGGGGAGTCGCCGTAGGAGACCCGGACCAGGCCGGGCACTCCGTCGGCGGTCTCCGGGTCGTCGAGCAGCCGGTACAGCATCGAGGGCGTCAGGTACGTGGCCGCGGGTCCGAGCCGCCGGCAGGCCTCGGCGAACTCCCGGGTGCCGAGCGGGTGCACGACCTCGGAGCGGCCGCCGATCCGCAACTGCTCCAGGCACCGGCCGCCGGAGCGCTGGGAGAGCGCGTCGGTGGATACGAACACCAGCGGGGCGGAGCCGTCGGAGCCGGGGGAGTCGGTGCGGGTGGCCGTACGGGCCGCCATCGCGGCGAAGGTCGAGGCCACCCCCTTCGGCCGGCCCGTGGTACCGCCCGTGTAGGTCACCCGGGCCACGTCCTCGACGCGCGCCGCCACCGCGACGGGCAGCGCCTCCCGGGCGGAGGCCAGCTCCAGCAGTGCGGCCAGGCCGATGCGGGCCCCGGGGCCCGGCGGCACCGGGGTGTCGTGGACGACCAGGGCGGGCTCGCAGTCCCGTAGGAGGTGGTCGAGCCCGTGGGTGGTGGGGCCGAGGCACACGTGGGTCAGCCGGGCCCCCAGCACGTGCGCGGCGAGCCGTACGAGCAGGGTCTCGGGGGGATTGCCCGCCGCCACGCAGGCCAGCCCGGAGCCGCGCCGGATCCCCAGATCGGCCAGGGTGCCCGCCAGCCGGTACGTCCAGGCCAGCACCTCGGAGTGGGTCAGGACCCAGGACCCGGACCCGAGGGCGGGCCGGTCCCCGTACCGCTCGCAGGCGTCGATCAGGTCGGTGACGTAGCGCGCGCCGGTGCTCATGGCGCCACGGTATCCGGCGGGCCCGATCGACAGGACACCCCCTACGGATCGACGATCTCCACCAGCGGCGGGTGGTCGTGCCAGGTGCAGAACACCGACACCTCGCGGCCGTCACGGGTGAAGGTGACGCGGATCCACGACGGCTGCTTCCAGACCTGCATCCGCCAGCCGGCCAGCGGGGTCGCCGAGACCAGCTCGGCGGAGGAGGCGCCGAGATCGAAGACGACCCGGCCGCCGGAGACGCTGTACGCCTTCACGTTCCCGCTCGGGGCCCCCTGCCGCTGCGGCTGCGGGGTGGGCGGCGCGGAGGCCTTGGCGGAGGCGGACGGGGAGGAGGACGCCGACGCCGACGCGGACGGAGAGGAGGACGGGGACGGGGATGGCGCCGAGGAGGGCGACGGCTCCGGCGGCTGCGCCCGGTGCGTGGAGGAGGAGAGGGGCTGCGTGGCCAGCGGCACCGCGAGCGGCGGATCGTAGGCGGTACCGGACATGACCGAGTGCACACCCCACCAGGACAGCGTCACCGCCGCCCCGGTCGCCAGGGTCCAGGCCCCCGCATGGCCGACTGCTTTACCGACAAGTCCTCGTCGCATCGGGGGCCATACTGCACCACCTGCCCCAGACCTGGCCCGGCACCCCTCGGCCTCCCCCGAATGGGCTACGGTGCGGGCCATGGCTAGTGTGCTCGTGGTCGAGGACGACCAGTTCGTACGTTCCGCCCTCATCCGGCACCTGACCGAGGCCTCGCACACCGTGCGCAGCGTCGGCACCGCCCTGGAGGCGCTGCGCGAGGTCGCCCACAACCGCTTCGACGTGGTGATCCTCGACCTCGGACTGCCCGACCTGGACGGGGCCGAGGCGCTCAAGATGCTGCGCGGGATCACCGACGTGCCCGTGATCATCGCGACCGCCCGCGACGACGAGGCGGAGATCGTCCGGCTGCTCAACGACGGCGCCGACGACTACCTGACCAAACCCTTCTCCGTGGAACACCTCTCCGCCCGGATGGCCGCCGTCCTGCGCCGCGCCCGCTCCGCCGCCGGCGCGGAACCGCCCTCGCGCGTGCTGCGCGTCGGCGGCCTCGCCATCGACCCGCTGCGCCGCCAGGCCGAGCTGGACGGGGCCGTACTGGACCTCACGCGGCGGGAGTTCGACCTGCTGGCCTTCCTGGCCGGGCGGCCGGGCGTGGTCGTGGCCCGCCGGGAGCTGCTCGCCGAGGTCTGGCAGCAGTCCTACGGCGACGACCAGACCATCGACGTCCACCTGTCGTGGCTGCGCCGCAAGCTCGGCGAGACCGCCGCCAGTCCGCGCTACCTGCACACGCTGCGGGGGGTCGGGGTCAAGCTGGAGCCGCCGCAGTGACGCGCCGATGAGGTGGGCGCTGGTCAGGGTGTGCCTCGCGGTCACCGTGATGGTGGTCGTGGCCTTCGCCGTACCGCTCGGGCTGGTCGTCCAGGAGATGGCCAGCGACCGGGCGTTCTCCAACGCCGAGCGGCAGGCCGCCACCATCGGGCCGACGCTGTCCATCACCACCGACCCGGTGCAGTTGCGCAAGGCCGTGGAGTCCACGCAGATGGGCGCCGACCGGCGGATGGCCGTCCACGTGCCGGCCGTCGGGGACACCCCGCGCGTGGACATCGGGGACGGCTGGGCCGGCGAGCGCGCCGTCTCCGAGACCCGGCGGATCGGCCGGGCCGCGACGGCCCCGGTGGCGGGCGGCGGCTTCGCGCTGCTCCAGCCCGTGGCGCTCGGCTCCGGGGACATCGCCGTGGTGGAGATCCTCGTCCCGGAGCGCGAGGTCAGCAATGGGGTCGCCACCGCCTGGGTGGTCCTCGCGGGCGTCGGCCTCGCCCTGGTCGTGGGCTCGGTGGCGGTCGCGGACCGGCTCGGCGCCCGCCTGGTGCGGCCGGCCGAGCGGCTCGCGGACGCCGCGCACCGGCTGGGCGAGGGGCGGCTGGGGGCACGGGTCCCGGAGGACGGGCCGAAGGAACTCCGCTCGGCGGCCGTCGCGTTCAACTCGATGGCGGACCAGGTGGTGGAACTCCTGGCCAACGAGCGGGAACTGGCCGCCGACCTGTCGCACCGGCTGCGGACCCCGCTGACCGTGCTGCGGCTCAACGCGGCCTCGCTGGGCGACGGCCCGGCGGCGGAGCAGACCCGGGCGGCCGTGGAGCAGCTGGAGCGGGAGGTCGACACGATCATCCGTACGGCCCGCGAGCAGCGGCCGGCCGCCGCGCAGGGGCCGGGCGCGGGCTGCGACGCCTCCGAGGTGATCCGCGACCGGATGGGGTTCTGGTCGGCGCTGGCGGAGGACGAGGGCCGCGAGGTGCGGCTCGCGGGGGTCGACCGTACGGTACGGATCCCCGTGGCCCGGCCGGAGCTCGCCGCGGCGCTGGACGCCATGCTGGGCAACGTGTTCCGGCACACCCCGGAGGGCACCCCCTTCGCGGTGGACGTCCACGACGCCGGGGACGCGGTCATCGTGCTCGTCTCGGACGCGGGAGGCGGCATCGCCGATCCGGACGCGGCCCTGCGGCGCGGCAACGACGGCGGCCGCGACGGGTCCACGGGCCTGGGGCTGGACATCGTCCGTCGGGTCGCGGAGTCGACGGGCGGGGACGTGCGGCTGGGGCGCTCGGTGCTCGGCGGCACCGAGGTGCGGGTGTGGATCGGGCTGGACGGGCGGGCGCGGGGAGACGCGGGGCGGCCCGGACGCAGCCGACGCAAGCGGCGACGCAACTGACGTAACCCTGCGGCCGGCGGGGGCGCGCCGCGCGCCCGGCATGTCCCCCTGTCGGTACGGTCCGCGCCATGGACACCCTCATCTTCGGCGGCCTCCTCGCCACGCTGATCGCGATGTACCGGGACGCCCCGCGGTTCGTCGTGCTCGGCGCCTGGTGGCTCATGCTCCTCGCCGTGATCCTGCTGATGGCGCACCACATCACCAGCGGTCTCGCCCTCACCTTGAGCTACTGACCGTGGCCGCGATGTCCAGCCTCCTCCCGGAGGCGTCCCTGGGGGGCGGCCTGCTGGGCCGGGTCCAGTTCTGGTTCGCGTGCGCCTTCGCCATCGGCTGGACGGGGGTGGTGTGCGGCGGGCTCTTCTACCAGTTCGGGATGTGGGAGTACCCGTGCCCGCTCTGCATCGTGCAGCGGATGTTCATGCTGATGGCGGCGATGGGGGCGGCCCACATCATCCGGACGGCGCTGACGCGCGGGGCGGTGACCGGCCGCGACTACATGATGGGCTGGGGCCTGTCCCTGGTCGCCGTGACCGCCGGCTCGTTCGCCTCGTGGCGCCAGACGATGCTGCACATCCTGCCCGGCGACAAGGGGTACGGCAGCGAGGTGTTCGGCCTGCACCTGTACGTCTGGGCGTGGATCCTCTTCCAGGCCTCGGTCGTCGCCGTCGGCATCGTCCTGGCCTTCGCCCACGCCACTGCGGACCGGGCCGTCCCGGCGCAGGACCCGGGTCCGTACCGCGCCGTGGGGATGGCCGCCCTGTGGTTCCTGGGTCTGGTGATCGCGGTGAACGTCGTGGCCGTCTTCCTGGAGGAGGGCTTCCACTGGTTCCTGCCGGACGACCCGACGCGCTATCAGTTCTTCTACGACGTGGGGATCCTCGACTAGCTGAGGTTGGCGCGGAGTTGACGCCCTCCGCGCGGGAATCCGTACGACCTGCTTGAGTGGGGCCGCCCCCGCCCCGCCCCTCTCCTTGGTCCTTCCGTTCCTTCCGTTCCTTCCGTCTGCGATGGGAAGCGTCATGCGCTACGCAGTGCTCGGTACCGGGATCGTCGGCCGTACGGTGGCAGCCCGGCTGCTCTCCCTCGGCCACGAGGTCGTCATCGGCACCCGGGACCCCGGGGCCACCCTCGAACGCACCGAGTACGCCACGTGGCAGCAGGCCCACCCGGAGGCGGGCCTCGTCCCCTTCGCGGAGGCGGCGCGGCTCGGCGAGGCGCTGGTCAACGCCACGGGCGGGCAGGTCAGCGTGGCCGCCCTGACGGAGGCGGACGCCGCCCACCTGGACGGCAAGATCCTGATCGACATCGCGAACCCGCTGGACTTCTCCCGCGGGTTCCCGCCCGGGCTCGACCCGGTGGACGGCGACAGCCTGGGCGAGCTGATCCAGCGGACCTTCCCGGGGCTGCGCGTGGTCAAGACGCTGAACACGATGAACTGCCAGGTCATGGTCGACCCGGCCAGGGTCCCCGGCGACCACACCGTCTTCCTCTCGGGTGAGGACGCCGGGGCCAAGAAGGCCGTACGGGAGCTCCTGTACTCCTTCGACTGGCGCGAGCACACCGTCATCGACCTGGGCGGCATCGAGACGGCGCGCGGTACCGAGATGCTGCTGCCGGTCTGGCTCCGGCTGATGGGGGCCCTCGGGCACACGGACTTCAACTTCCACATCCAGGGCGCGAACCGGACGGAGTAGCCCCGCGCCCGGACGGAGGCGGAGATGTTGCCGCCTCCCGCACGCGCGCTCAGGGTGGCCGTGACGAAAGGAGCCGCGCATGAGAGTCATGCTCAGGGCCCACTTGGACACGGCGGCGACGAACGAGGGCATCAAGAGCGGCGCCCTTCCGGCGGCCATCAAGAAGCTCATGGAGGCCGTGAAGCCGGAGGCCGCCTACTTCGGCCTCCACGAGGGCGTCCGGTCCTGCTGGATGGTCTTCGACCTCCAGGACAGTTCCCAGATGCCGCCCCTGATGGAGGACCTGTTCCTGCAGTTCAACGCCGAGCTGGAGGTCGGCCCGGTGATGAACGCAGAGGACCTGGCGAAGGGGCTGGCGGCGATGAAGAGCTCGGGCTGAGCCCCGCACCCAGCACCCGGTCGGCGGCCGCCCACACCAGCACCGCGGAGGCGGCCGCGGCCGCGCACGAGATGGCGAAGGCCGCCTGGTGGCCGTACGCCGCGGCGAGCGGACCGGCGGCCGCCGCGGCCAGCGCCTGGCCGATGATCAGACCGCTGCCGGCCAGGGTCATGGCCTCACCCATCCGCCGCGCGGGGCCGGCCCGTTCCACGAGGCCGAACAGCGCGATGAGGTGCGGGGCGACCGCCAGCCCGATGCCGGCGACGGCGAAGGCCGCGCCCCACAGGCCGGAGACGGCGAGCAGCGGAAGCGTCAGCAGCGCCTGAGCGGCGATGCTCCAGCGCAGCCGGACGGTCAGGCCGGCCGTTCCGGGCCGGGCCACGGTCACGAAGCCGGCGACCGAGCTGGTCACGGCCATGGCGGCCCAGACGAGCCCGGCGGCCCCGGGGGAGCCCACCGCCACGGCGAGCGCGTTGACCCCGGTGTTGGCCCCGCTCCAGGCGGCGCCCTGCAGGACGGCCACGACGAACAGCAGTGCGAGCCCCGGAGACCACAGCCGTACGCCGCCCCGCGCTGCGGCGCCCGGTCCCGTCGGCCCGGGCGCCGTGCGGTGCACGGCGAAGAGCGTCCCGAACACCAGGCCCAGGGCGGCCGCGAGGATCAGGGCCGACGCGGGATGGACGGTCACCGCGAGGATCCCGGCCAGCGCGGGCCCCACCATGAAGCCGACCTCGTCGAGGGTGGTGTCGAAGGAGAGCGCGGCCCCGACCAGGGCCTTGTCCTCTCCGGCCAGCCGCGCCCACCGGGCCCGGGCCAGCGGCCCGACCTGCGCCGCCGTGAGGCCGGCGGCGACGGCGAGCGCGATGCGGGCGGCGAGCGGCAGCCCGCCGAGGACGGCGGCGACGAGGGCGAGGAGCACGGCGGCGTTCGCGGCGCAGGCGACCAGCAGGACGGGCCGGTGGCCGCGCCGGTCCGCGAGCCGGCCGATGACCGGGCCGCCGAGGGCCTGGCCGAGCCAGAGGGCGGCGGCGATGGTCCCGGCGTCGCCGATGCCGACGCGCTCGTTGATGAGCAGCAGGGTGCCGATGGGGCACAGCGCGGCGGGGAGCCGGGCCAGGAACCCGTAGACGGGCAGGGCGGGGCCGCCGAGGGCGAACACCCCGCGGAAGCCGGCGGGCACGGGCGGGGCCGTGGAGGTGGGGGACGGTGTGGGCAACGGCGTGGGCACGGACAACCTCCAGCCGCACGCCGACCCTCCCGTTTCTCCGGCGCGCGCTGTTGCCCGTTGGGCGGGAGGCTAATGCCGGAGCCTCCGGTTCGGTACCCACGGACGGCGCCGATCCCTTCCGCGCCCAGGCGGCTCCTGCGAACTCGAGGGGGCGGTGACTGCTCCAGCTGACGGCCCGTAGATCATTGCCGCATGTCAAACACTTCTCGCCGCAACGTCCTTGCCGTTTTCGCCGGTGCCGCAGCCTCCGTTCCACTCGGCACCCTGACCGCCGCGGCCTCGCCCAGATCCGCCGCCGTGGCCGCGCCCACCCTCGCGCCGGCCGCTTCGACCCTGCCCGCGGGCACGGGCACGCTCACCTCGCCCCGGTCCGCCGTATGGGTCGCCGGGCTGGACCCCAACTTCTACCGAGAGGTCGCCCTCGGCACCTTCACCACGAAGGTGCTGCCGGGGACCCCTGAGCGCCTCGAGGTCACCGCCGGCTCCCAGCACGTGGCCGTCCTGACCAAGGGCGCCCGCACGGTGGTCCTCAAGGGCGCCGAGCGCACCTTCATCGAGAACAAGAAGTCCTTCGTGGACGAATTCCAGCGCACCGTCTCGGGCTGGGGGATGTCCCCCGGCGGCGGCAGCTGGTCCACCGAGGACCCTCACGCCGCCGACTTCGCGGTGGCGCCGGGCAGTGGCACCATCAAGCTCAGCAGCGTAGACGCGAGCCGCCACGCCACGCTCGTGGACAGCCAGATCACGGACGTCGACGTCAGCATGACCGCAAAGTTCGACAAGGTGCCCGAGGGCCAGGCCTGCTCGTTCGCGCTGTCCTTCGGCTACAAGGACATCGACAACAGCTACCGGGCCAGGCTGTCCTTCCTGACCACGAATGTGGTGGAACTGCGCGTCGAGAGGGAGCACCTCAACTCGGTCACCCGGCTCCCGTTGGGTGCCACCGCCCCCATCGTCGTCGGCACCGGAATCCCGGAGAACACCAACTTCACGATCCGCGTGCGCCGCGAGGGTCCCCGCATACAGGTCAAGGCCTGGCGTACGGGCACCACCGAGCCCGGCTGGGCCGTGGACACCACGGACACGGACAGCACCTTCCCCAAGGGGCGGGTGGGCGTGCGGGCACTGGCCAACACCGGTTGCACCAACGCGCCCAAGCTGATCGTGAGCAGCTTCAGGGTCGACGCCTCGACCTGGGAGCAGCCGGCGACCGTCACCCACGACAGCTGGGTACGCGTCCTCCCCGCGCCCTTCGACGGCACCTGGACCCAGGCCCTGGAGCAGACCATCCGCGGCTGGGCCGGTTCCCCCAGCCCGGACGTCCTGGCCCACGCGGCCATGTTCCTCGCGGGTGTTCCGGCGGTCACCAGCGCCACCGCCCAGGCCACCGGCGCGCAGGTCATGGGCGCGGCCGGATACGGCCAGCTGGACGAGGAGGGGCTGCGCCCGGTCGGTGCGGACTTCAATGACTACATGGAGCGGAACTGGTACTTCCCCGACCGCACCTCGGTGGAGGTGGCGAAGCCGGGCCAGGGCAAGAACCTCGACTGCTCGGGGTACGTGCGGATGGTCTACGGCTACCACATGGGCGTCCCCATGCACGACGGCAACAATTCGGCGAAGGCGGCACTGCCCCGCCAGTCGGGTGCCATGGTCGGCCACGCCCCCGGGGTGGGCGTCGCGACCAAGCCGGACGACAACAAGGCCCTTGTGGCGGACGCCCCGATCCAGCCGGGGGACTTGGTCCTGTTCGACGCCACCGACCCCAGGCCGGAGGACGACTACCCCGTGGACCACGTCGGCATCTACCTCGGCCTGGACATCGAGGGGAAGCGCCGCTTCCTCTCCAGCCGCAAGACCGGCAACGGTCCCACCATGGCCGACCTGGGCGGTACCTCGCTCCTCGACGGCACGGGCAATTACGCGACGTCGCTCCGCACGGTCCACCGCATCTGAGACCGGGCTGACCACGTAGGTCAAAGAGAAAGGCCCCGGTCCGCTTGCGCGGGACGGGGCCTTTCAACAGGGTGAGTGACGGGACTTGAACCCGCGGCCACCTGGACCACAACCAGGTGCTCTACCAACTGAGCTACACCCACCATGTCCGGTCGGAAAACCGACCGGCCGAAGAAAAGGGTACAGGGTCCGGGAGGGTGCTCGCTCCCCCCATTCCCCGCCCCCCTCTCCGGTGGGTGCTAGGCGCCGGGGACGACGTGCTTGGCGGCGATGGTGCGCGCCGTGTCCGAGTCCGGACCGGGCTGCGGCACGAAGACCGCCTCCCGGTAGTAGCGCAGCTCGGCGATGGACTCCTTGATGTCCGCGAGCGCCCGGTGGTTGCCGTTCTTCGGCGGGCTGTTGAAGTAGGCGCGCGGGTACCAGCGGCGTGCCAGCTCCTTGATCGAGGACACGTCCACGATCCGGTAGTGCAGGTACCCCTCCAGCGCGGCCATGTCGCGCAGCAGGAAGCCGCGGTCGGTGCCGACCGTGTTTCCGCAGAGCGGGGCCTTGCGGGGTTCCTTCACGTGTTCCCGTACGTAGGCCAGGACCTGTGCCTCCGCATCCGCGAGGGTGGTCCCGCCGGCCAGCTCGTCGAGCAGGCCGGACGCCGTGTGCATCTCGCGCACCACGTCGGGCATGGTTTCCAGGGCCGCGTCCGGCGGGCGGATCACAATGTCCACGCCTTCGCCGAGCACGTTGAGCTCCGAGTCGGTGACCAGTGCGGCCACCTCGATAAGTGCGTCGTCCGTCAACGAGAGCCCGGTCATCTCGCAGTCGATCCACACCATGCGATCGTTCATGCGCCCCACCTTATGCGGAAGGTCCCCCGCATCGGCGACCACCGAGGTGACCACAGACGCGGGGGACCTTCCCGGGACCTCGTTACGCGTGCTCGCGCAGCACCCGGCCCGGGGCGTACAGCTCCGTCACCGTGGGACCGGCCGCGGCCAGCGCCGCGGCGGCCCGCTGGGGCTGCGGAGTGCGCTGGTGCGGGACCGGCGAGTCCGAGAGCTGAGCCACCTGGACCACGTCCGCCTGCGGGCGGCGAGCCCGGTAGGCGGAGCGGTAGGCGGCCGGGGAGGACCCCAGCTGGCGGCGGAAGTGCCCGCGCAGCGCGACCGGCGAGCGGAACCCGCAGCGTCCGGCGACCTCGTCGACCGAGTAGTCGGAGGTCTCCAGCAGCCGCTGTGCCTGGAGCACCCGCTGGGTGATCAGCCACTGCAGCGGCGCGCTGCCCGTGAGCGAGCGGAACCGCCGGTCGAACGTGCGCCTGCTCATGTAGGCGCGCGCGGCCAGCGTCTCCACGTCGAACTGCTCGTGGAGGTGCTCCAGTGCCCAGGCGACGACCTCGGCCAGCGGGTCGGCGCCGATCTCCTCCGGCAGCGACCGGTCGAGGTAGCGTTCCTGGCCACCCGTGCGGCGCGGCGGGACGACGAGCCTGCGGGCCAGTGCACCCGCCGCCTCGCTGCCGTGGTCCGTGCGCACGATGTGCAGGCACAGATCGATTCCGGCCGCGGTGCCCGCGGACGTCAGCACGTCGCCGTCGTCGACGAACAGCTCGCGCGGATCGACGTGGACGGACGGGTAGCGCTTGGCCAGCGTCGGCGCGTACATCCAGTGCGTCGTCGCGGGCCGGCCGTCCAGCAGACCGGCGGCGGCGAGCACGAATGCCCCCGTGCACAGTCCGACGATCCGGGCACCCTCCTCGTGCGCCAGGCGCAGCGCTTCGAGCGCCTCCGGCGGCGGCGGTGAGGTGATGGAACGCCACGCGGGCACGACGACCGTGCCTGCCCGGGCGATCGCCTCCAACCCGTATGGCGCGGTCAGTTCGAGTCCGCCGGTGGTCCGCAGCGGACCGTCCTCACCGGCGCACACGAGCAGTCGGTAGCGTGGAACTCCCGCGTCCTGCCGGTCAATGCCGAACACGGAAAGTGGAATGGAGCTCTCGAAGATCGGTCCGCCGCTGAAGAGCAGCACCGCGACGATCTCCCTGCGGCGACGCCCCGCGAGCTTCCTGCCGTCTACGACGACGGCGGTGGAATCCTGGCTCATGGCGCTAAGCCCCCCTTGGGTGTCGCGACTCCTTGGTCTGGTCGCACCTGCACGTATCCCCTCGGCCTTGCACGTGGCTCCCCCGCCGTAAATACATGATCGAATCTACTGCGTCCCGTGGTGTCGGCGTGACAAGTTCAGCACGCAGCGCTATGTCGACTTGGCAACTTGGCGAAAAGCATTCGATCAGGAAGCGTTCCACTCCGCTACCCGGGTGGAAAGCGCACTGTCCGGCCATGGCCAGTACTCGTAGGGTCAAAGCCCCCCCGTGGCGGCGTAGTCGCTGATGGTGAGGGGGTCGGGGGGACATTCCGGCAAGGGGGGCGACCTGCCGGGAAGTTGGCTGAAAACATGCGGGTGTGGATGTGCGAATCGGTCAGTCGCGAGAGGACATCCCGCCGGAAACCTGACATCCGCGCTGCGTTCCGGCCCCGGCGCGCGAGTGCCGGCCCCGATGCGCGGGCGGCAACCGGTCCTCCGAGAGGATCCGCGCGGCATTCCGCTCCGCCTGCTCCGAGTGGCGCAGCAGCACCCGGCAGGCCGCCGTGACGGCCGCCAGGCCGAGGGTGGCGACGGCGGCCCCGCCGAAGGAGGTCCCGTAGACGACGAGGACCACGGGGACGAGCAGGCAGCTGAAGGCCGCCCAGCGCACCACGTCACCCGCGGGGTCCTCGTGTGACCCCCGGGCGGGCTGCACGGACGAGTGAAGGGGAGGGGGCGGCATGTGGACGGACTGCGTCGGCTGAGCGGGCGACTGAGCGGGCTGGACGGGGCCAAGACCTCGATGGCCTCGCGGATGACCGGGCACGGCGTGCTCCCTGCGGGCTCTTCCTGGACGGTCGGACTCGTGTCCAACGGCGCGCGGCGCGGCTCGGTCACTGCGCGCACGGGTGGCGCACACCCGATGGGGTGCTCCTCGTCACTGGCTGTAGGGGGCAGCGGACATTGCCAAGGAGGCGTGGCTGCGGCATGCTCCCTGGGACGCTCTCCAAGGGCGGCATGACCTGTGCAGCACAGGAGTGTCGCCGTACCCTGGTGGGTATGGGCTTGGGAAGATGCTTCCCGGACAGAGCTCGGTCACACTGAGTTGTCGTTTTCTGGAATCGTCCCGCTTGTATCGTCGCTTCCGCCTACTGGCGCCCCGTCCCCTTGTCCCTTCCCCTGAGGACCTCTTCGCCGAGACACCCATGGCCGGTCACGAATTCTCCGAACCCGCGGACCGTAAGCGCAAACGCCTCGCCGATCCCGAATCGGCCGACCTGCGCGCGGTGGAACAACCACGTCATCCCTGCGACCCGGCCTTCCGGCACGGGGTCGTGGTGGGCTTCGACGGATCCACGTCCAGTGAGCGCGCCCTCGCGTACGCGATCGGCATGGCCCGTCGCTCAGGCTCCGGCCTGATCATCGTCCACGTCGCGAACCGGCTGCCCACCACCGTGTGGGCCGGCTGCGAGCCGCCGGTCTTCGTGGACGTGCCGGACCACCGCACCGAGGTGCTGGGGCTGGAGCTGGCCTGCGCGGACTACCTCTCCGAGGTTCCGTGGATCCTCGTCGAGCGGGGCGGGGACATCTGCCACGAGCTGGAGGAGGTCGGCCGGGAGTACTCGGCGGACGCCATCGTGGTCGGCTCCACGCACGGCATCGTCGGCCGGATCTTCGGATCGGTGGCGGGCCGGCTGGCGAAGCGGGCGCAGCGACCGGTCGTTGTCATCCCGTAACCGACTGTATGTCGATTGTGCGGTTGTGCACCCCCATGTAAGGGGTAGATAAAGGCTGCTGGGACGCAGCAAACAACTGCAGATCGAAGGGAGCCCGCCGTGGACAACGGTGTCTCTGCGGGAAGCACGGCCTCGACTTCGACCCTCGGGCACATCGCCCTGGGTCTCACCCTTCTCGCGTTCGGTATCGGCACCACCGGCATCATCGACGGTGTGACCGCAGCCAACTCCGTTTCGCTCGCCATGTACCTCGGCGGGCTCGCCCTGTTCGTCCTCGGAGTCCTCGAGTACCGCGGTGGCAACGGCTTCAACGGCACGGCCTTCGCGGGCATCGGCACCTTCTGGTTCATCTGGGCCAACGGGGCCGACGGAAAGGTTTCGGCAGACGCGGCCGGAATGTTCCTCGTGCTGTTCGCCATGCTGGCGCTGACCCTCACCGCCGCCGCCTCGGGCGGGCTGTTCGGTCAGGGCGTGTACGGCCTGTTCACCCTCTCCCTGCTGCTCCTGGCGATAGGCACCTTCGCCGAGAGCGACGGGCTGGCCAAGGCGGCCGGCTGGGTGGCGGCGCTCTCCGGACTGCTGGCCTGGTACGGGGCCACCGCGGCGCTGGCGAGCTGGCCGATGGCCTTCGGAAAGGGTTCGCGCGGAGCGGTCGCCGCGAGCTGACGGACCAACCACCACGCACCACACGCACCACGCACCACGCACCACACGAAAAGGCCCCCGGGGGATCTTGGGTTCTAGGAGTCGTTGCAACACCCCAGTTCAAGGGGTGGCATGGGCTTCGAGATCCGCGAGGACCGGCAGCCGCAGGGACGTAAGAAGCTCGCTCGTGAGCGGGCGGCATACTCCCGGCTC
>NZ_JBWJVM010000072.1:0-46266 GCF_056428985.1 Streptomyces sp. CA189
CGCCGTTGCCAGCGACGCATGCGAGCGTGGGGACAGACCTTGGACACTGGTCTGGGACGGCCTACGTATTCAGTTCCTTCCTCGTGCAGGTCGTCCGCTTGGGTGGAGCGACTTCGTGTCGCACTGGTGGTGCTCCTCTCGATGATGTGCGCGTGGTGCAGGGGGTGGTGCACCCCCTCCCGGGCGGTGCCCGTGGGGAAGCCTGGGCCGGGGGGCCTTCGGGCGATTCCAGCGCTCGCCTGTGTGCGGCGCGGGAGAGACCGGTACCCAAGGAAGTGAAGGGGACCGGCTACCCTCTGGCTCTCCAGGGTGTTCGCGCCGTCGCAGACAGTGAAGAGCGCGGGCGTAGCACTACCGGGATCCGAGCAGGGGCGGGGTGCTACGGGGCGTAGCAGTTACGCGAGGGTCGCCCCGATGATCTTTGCGATTTTCCGGGAGCGGGAGGTGGTGGCGTAACCGGCGCGTTGGGCGATGACGCCCGGGAGGGTCTGGTGGCGCACCCATTGCGGGTGCTCCTTGCACACCGTCAGCAGGGTGTCCAGGCAGGTGTCGTACTGCCTGGTGTCGCACTGGGCGAGGGCGATGTCGAGCTGGAGACGGCTTCGTGCGGCCTGGTGCAGCGAGGACCAGTCGTGCACTTGCCGGGCGAGGTTCAGGGCCTTGGCGGCCTTGCCGGTGGACACCGCGATACCGACGGCCTGGGCCGTGACGGCGGCGGGGCCGAACGCGGTGCCGTTGACCATGACGTCACGCCCCAGCCGGGCGGCTACGGCGAACCCCTGGGATAGCAGTTCCTCAGCGGCCGCGGTATCTCCCCGGCGGGCCGCGACCACGGCCGCGAAGACGACGTGCCAGCCGTAGGTCGCAAGGAACACGGGATCGCGGTCGCTGTAGGCCGGTTCGATGCTGGTGTAGGAGGACTTCGCTGAGCGCTCGGCGTCATCGAGCCGGGCGTCTCGCAGATAGATCCACGAGCGGCCCGACGCCACGCAGGCCTCCCGCACCGGATCGCCGCCCTGCTGGGCCTGACCGGCGGCGTGCCCGATGGCCGCGTACGCGAGATCGCGGGCTCCAAGCTGGTTGGCGACGTAGGCGCCCAGACGATAGGCGTCGGCGAGAGACCCGCGTGCCGTCATGCGGCGGTCCTCGCCGGCGTCGGCAAGGACCGCCGCCGCGGCCCTGACCGAGGACGCGGCGAACTGGCCGGCCACCGCGATACGCCCGGCCCGGTAGGCCTCCCACCCCGCCGCGAGATCGCCCGTGAAGTCGACGGGCTCGCGGTCGGTGCCGATCCCCGCCGCGGTGTCGTGGACTGTGCGCGACAACTCGCGCAGGACGGACCGGTCATCGGCGAGCATTGCCCTGCGGGGAGCCTGCTGGCCCACGATCACCGAGATGTCGGCGCCCAGAGCGTGTGCGAGCCGCAGGAGGGTGGGCAGCGAGATGTGACCCCGGTCCTGCTCGGCCTTGCGGATCGTGGCGATGGACAGGCCCGCGTTCTCAGCGAGTCCTTCCTGGGTGACGGCGCCGCGCAGGAGCTTGATCCGCTGACCGGTGGTGTGCTCGTTCCACTTCATGGCGTCCCCTTCGTCTATTGGGACGGTACCGCTGACCCGGGAGGGGCTGAACGTCCTTCCCGGACCTCCGGGTCAGGAACCTCGCGGGTCTACTCGGCGCCGGGAGCCGTTTCAGCGGTGAGCTGGCGGACGGTGCGCGACTCCTTCGTCGGGCGCAGTGGGGCGCCGTCGGGGCCGCGTACGTACTCGACCACGGTGATCTCCTCGTGGTGATGGTGCTGCTTGTCGGGGTCGTCCCGGTGCAGCCGGGGGTTCATGCAGTGGGAGCGGTCGTACTCGGCGATCACCTGCCGGTAGTCCAGCTTCCGGCCGGTCGGCGCAGGCCCGGCCGGGGGCGATGCGGTGAGCTGGGGGCGGCGGCCCCGGAGCGTGATGAGGTGGACGGCCGAATCGTCCTCGACGCCCTTGCGCCGGTCGCGGCGCAGGTCGCTGGGCTTGCGCTCCCGGACACTCTGGTCGGCGATCGGGCGTTTGGTGACCTGCTCCTGGGTGATGAAGTCCCAGCACGCGTAGACGACGTGACTGATCTCGTCGGTGGTGCCCAGCAGCATCGGGTCCAGGGCCTGGAAGGCGCCGACCGTGGCCTCGTTGTCAGCCAGCAGAGGCGGTGTGCCGGGGATGGCGTGGCGGGGGCGGGCCCAGAAGGTCAACCACCATGCCGGATGCTCACGGCCGTCGACGGGCTCGACGTACGTCACGCCCTCGTCCAGCCCGAAGTAGCCCCAGAAGGGCTGCTGCGGCCCGGCCACCGAGGTCGGCTGGATGTGCTCGGGCGCGTGCGCGAAGTCCGCGGCCCAGGGCCCCCAGGACACCGCGACCACGTCCGCCGGCCGTTCTCCGTTGTCCATCAGGGTCCGCACCAGCGGCTTCCCGAAGGCGATGAGCCCGTGCTCGGAAGGCAGGGTCATTGCGTGATCGGGATCTGTCCGGGTTCGTCACGTGAGGCCGAGGGTTCGTAGGGGCCGGAGGTAGTCGCGGCCGGTGTGGCGGAGGGCGGCAGCGATGTTGGTCCGGCCGTCCTGGCGGAAGACGCTGATGGCAAGGTTGCGCAGGGAAGCCATGGCGCGGGGCAGGGTGCCGGTGCGGACCTTGGAGTCGTCCTCGCGGAACGTGCGGTCCCGGACGTGGTGCAGGAGGTTCTCGATGCCCCAGTGGCCTCTGATCCAGGTGGCGAGTTCAGTGCAGGTGGCGTCGAAGACGCTCAGGCTGGTGATCAGGTAGACGCGCTCGATGGCCAGCTTCCCGGTGGTCAAGTCGCGCCGCCACCGCACCACTTGGATTACCTGCCGGGCACCGGGGTAGTCCAAGTGGCTGAACGCGGCGACTTTGAGCCGGCGGATCTCGTCGCGGTGGTGGGCGTGGTCGCGGGTGCGGTGCCCGAGCGGGATGTCCCGCCAGGGCAGCTTCCTGACCTGGGCGTACAGGCCGGGATGGTTCTTCTTCACGACAGCCACGTAGTGAGCGCCGCGGCTGATCAGATAGGCCCCGTGATCATGCTGGGTGTGCAGGGCGTCGGCGGTCACCACCGAGTTCTGTAGATCCAGGCCGTCCAGTAGGGGTGCGAAGGAGGGGATCTCGTTGCTCTTGGAGGCGACCTGCCGCTGGGCCAGGACCACGCCGTGGTGGTCCATCGCCGCCAGCAGCTGGATCGCTGTGGCGGTCTTGGTCCGCGAACCGCGTACCACCTTGCCGTCGACCGCGATCACCTGCCGCACCGGCCCCGCCTTCGTCTCCGGCTCGGCCGGGGGTGGCGTTCTGGCCTGCAGAAACGCGCCGATCGCCGCGTCCAGCGCATCACCGTCCACACGCTGCAGCAGGCGGCGCACCGTTGCGGCGTGCGGCACCGGTCGCAGACCGGTGAGTGGATCGGTCGCGAAGCCAAGGACACCCAGCGCATGCTGCGGGGCATCCGTGATCCACTCGCTGATCGCGATGAGTGAGCGGGCTCCGGTCAGCACCGCCGAGACGGCCGCGCACAGCAACGCGACCGCCGGATACCGCAGTCCCCGCACATCGCGGGGATCGGCGACCAGGATCAGGAAACGCCGCAGGTCAGCGACATCGCTTGAGGTGAGGGAATCGGTCGTGGAGCCCAGTTGCTCCAGCACGGAAGGGATGGGCGATGATGTTCGGGCAGGCACGGTCTCGCTCGGTTCTCATGGGTCTCGACAACCACATGATCACCAGCGCCGTGCCTGCTCTGCTCTCCGGGGTCCCTTGCGGCACAACGGACATGACGCCACGTCACTCACGAGACCGGCGAACCGGACCAATCCCAATCACGCAATGCCCCTGGCTCGGAAGGCACCCGGTGCGGGGCCAGCGGCCCCTTGCGGCCGCGTTCCGCCTTGCGGATCGCGGCCTCGGTCATCTCTTCATCAACGTGGTACAGCCGCGCTTTGGCGAGTCGATTGTTCTCCTGGGCGAGCAGCACCCGGGCAGCGTCGTCTGGGGAATCCACGAACGGAACGAGGGTTCCTGAGTTCCCCATGAGCGCCATAGTGAGCCGGTTGACGGCGTCCTTGCCCTGTTGAGCGGTGATCAGCCGGGCCCGCAGGTCGGGCAGGCGCTGCGGTTCGATCGCCGCGGTGGCAGCCACCGCGGGGAAGCGGCTGGGCCCCGCTTCCAGAACCGAGTGCACACCGGCACTGACCGCGAGCAGCTTGAGCGCGTCGCCGGCGGAAGCTGCACACACCCGCCGTGCACGCTCGTGCAGCGGCTCGTCGGCCTCACCATCGACAGCAGCCTGGAGCAGGCTGCTCAGGACGGGGGCCATCGACGGCATCTGCCGCGCGACACTGAAGTGCCCGAAGCCGTTCGCCTGCCAGCGCTCCGCTGCCTCCCGGCACATGCTCAGCACCACTGCGACAACGGGGGCCTGCCGCTCCAGCAGAGCGATGTGCGCGGCGTGAGCGCGAAACTGCTCGGCTACCTGCTGAGTCGCTCCGGACAGAACCTTGCCGGACAGGGCCACGAGTTGTTCGGCAAGCGCAACGTCCTGCGCGGTCGGATCGGAGCTTGAATGGTCAGTGATGCCGGACATGCCTACCAGTATCGGCGGTAATTGACCTCCCAGGTCACAGGCCGATCCCCTCGGTAGCGTTGTCCTCCCACTTCTCGCCCTCGTCGACGTACTCCCAGAAGACCGGGCTGTTCTTTGCCCAGCCGCCCTGGGTGCGGAGCTTCTCCGACCGCTTGCCCTTGCGGCGGCCGGTGGTGACGAGTCCCCGGCGTCCGGAGTGCCCGGTGATCCGTCGCCCGGTCATACCCGCGTACCTCGCGGCCCTGGAGATCGCCAGGCCGCACCCATCCGGGGACAGCCTGGCGGTGCCAAGTGCACCCCACTGCGTGACGGGCAAGTACGCGGGCCCGTCCGGGGCCGCGCCGGCGGCGAGCTTCGCCTGCTGCCAGGCGATCCAGCAGCGCACCGCGCAGGAGTCGGCGTTCTCGCCGTAGGAGACGACGACATCGCGGGCCGGTCGTCCCTTCACGCTGGGCACCTGAACCTCCAGGCCCTCGGCTACGAGCTGGATGCCGCTGTCGTCCAGCTCGCTCATCTCCTCGTTGCGGCCCGCGATGGCGAACCTCATCGTGTTCAGAGACCTGTCCCGCAGCCTGGCAAGCTCCGGTACCACGAACACCCGGCGGCGCCGGGCGTCCGGGTGCGGGGCGCGCTCGCGGGGGGCGGTGTTCATCTTCCGCAGGTCGTCCGGGGTGATCGCGGCGGCCTTCCCGCGGCCGCGCTTCTGCCGTTCCTTGTCGTTCTTGAGCGGCTTGAGTGCCTGGGTGGCGGCCGTCCGGGCATCCTTGGGCACGTCGTAGCCGTACCGGCGGGCCTCGGAGGCGACCCCGGTTACCCGACGCTCGATCGAGTTGGGTGCGGCCTCCTTGACCTCGTCCAGCCACTTCACGAAGGCCACGTAGGTGCCGACCGTGATCTTGCTGAGCGGCAGGGGGGTGCCCGTCTGCTCGGCAAGCCAAAGGTGGAACTCCTGCCACAGCTGCCAGTCCCGGGCGTACCCGGTCTTCGTCTTGTGCGGCCGACGGTCGTACAGATCCTCGGCGGCCTTCGTGTCCAGCGCGGCAAGGACGGCGGCCACCGGGTCGTACACCGCGACAGCGTCGTCGTCCACGAGCTCGGCGTCGACCACCTCCACCGGTTCCAGCCCGGTCCCGTCCTCTTGGGCGGTCGTCATCAGGCCTCACCCAGTCGAGCCGGTCCACAGGTGAAGGAGAGCACCGCATGGTCCTCGCGAACCCCGTGGTCCTTCACAGCCATTCGCCGCACCAGGTTGAGGAGGCCCGAGCGGGTGTCGTGCGGGAGCGCCAACGTGTCGCCCCAGATGCTGGACTGCCGGTGTCCTGCCCGTTCGTGCCAGCCCAGAGCCAGGGTCCAGAAGACCGGAAGCGGTGGCTCGTCCGGGGAAACAAGGACGTCGGGGGACAGCTCGAACCACGTCGTGGCGTACCGGTCGGCCTTCAGGCCGAATTCCTTCTCGGCCCGTTGCTGCGCACCGCGATACAGGTCGGACTGGGTGTCCTCGCCGCCGGCCAGCACCACATCGGTGAGGGATCGGTAGCGAGGAGCGTCGGGCAGAGCCACCGTGATCCCGCGGAAGTAGCGGGTGGCCGTCTCGGAGGTCACTCCGCGACCTCCGTCTCGGTGGCGGCCGCGTCGACGGCGGCCTTCACCCACTTCGCCGCGGCGGCCACGGTCTTGAACGTGGTGTCGCCGCTGACCGTCTTCCAGCTCGGGTAGGGCTCGGTACGAACGCTGTGCAGGTAGCGCATCTCCAGGATCGCGGCGGCGCTCCACACGGTGGCGCCGCGCGGAGTGCGTCCCTCGCCGATGGTGCCGACGATGTTCTTCTCGTCCAGCTCCTCCACCCGCTCCAGCGTGCACAGATAGGCGTGCGGGGCCATGTCCAGCTCCGCCAGCAGGGGCGGGCCGGGGTAGAGCCACAGCCCGGCCAAGCGCTTGGGTGGCTGCCCGTAGCCGGTGCTCGCGGTGGTGGTGCTGTGGTCGCTCTGCTCCTCTCCGGTGATCAGCCTCACCACCTGGCAGGAGCGGCACAGCAGCCGTACGGTCACCTCCTCGTACCGGTCGCCGTGGTCGCAGTCCTCGTTCGGGCAGGAGTGCGCTGGTCCGCCGCGGCGGTTGCGGTGCTGCCCGAACTCCGTGCGGAGGTCGACCTCCCAGGATGGGCGGGCGCAGTCGGGCCGGTGGGCGGGCCGGGTCCACCCCAGGTAGGCGGAAAGGGCATCGGAGCTGCTCAACGGACGACCTCCTTGCCGGCCACGGGCGAGACGAGGGAGCGGGGGCGGATGCCTCCGCGGGGGCCGAACTCCAGCACGGCGAAGGGCTCGCCGGCCGGGAGGAGGGGGCGGCCGCTCTCATCTCCCTCGACCTCGTAGAGGAAGATGACGGACTGCTCGCTGCCGTAGAACTGGGCGCCGGCCAGGGTCAGACCGTCGGCACGGCGCTCCGTGTCGGTGTTGATGGTGCCCGGCAACTGCGGGGTGCGGGCCCGGAGCGAGGCCTTTGCGGCGCGGGCAGAGGGCCACCATTCCAGGGGGCGGGCACCGGGGGCGCCCTGGGGCAGGGAACCTTCGGCGGTCGGCTGCCAGATACCCCAGGTGCGTACAGCGGTGCTCATCAGCGGCTCCCTTCGATCTGTCCTCACCGGAGCGCCAGTCCCTCGGCCGCGTCCGTGCCGGCGAAGAGGGAGTGGTACAGGTCCATCTGATTCGCCGCGTGCTTGGCGGCGGCGTAACGCTGGACCGCGTCGCCCACGTCGAAGAAGGGGTTCGAGCCGGTCAGTGCAGCGCTGAAGCAGCCCTCCCGGAACGTGGTGGCCGCGTCCGGGTCGATGGCGCGCAGCCGGGCCAGGTTGGCGTCCAGGACGGCGTGCGCGGCGAGTTCCTGGGACCAGTCGCGGGCGTCCTCGCTGGCGGCCTGGGCCCATGCCCGGGCCGCTGCGGTGTCGGGGGCTTCGTCACCGTGCTCGTGTTCGTACGCCTCGGCCACGATCCGGCAGCCAGCGTCGGCGCACAGAGCGCGGACCTGGGCCTGCACCGTGCCGTGTTCCTTACGGAAGGCGACTTTGGGCGCCGTCGTACTGTCGCGCAGGGCCGCGCAGTCGAGCCTTGAGGCGTCCAGGGCGAGGTTGCGGAGTACGGCGGCGACGAGAGCACCTCGTCCCTGCTGGGACACCATGGCCTCGGACCAGCTGAGGGACTCGGTGTGAACGACGGCGTTCGTACCGTCGGACAGTGTGGCGGTGGCGATCGACGACAACGGTCAGCTCTCCTTCGTGCGGGCGATGACGGCGCTGGTGACGGCGAAGAGCATGAGCAGGGCTCCCGCCGTGATCGTGGGGAACGCCAGGAAGTTGCACATCTCGTCGGCCTGCCGGCCGATGGAGGCGGACAGGCTGCCCCCGGAGAGGTCGTCGGGGCGCTGGTAGTCGTACTTGCTCATGGCCACGCCGGCGGCCGTGACGATGACGGCGAACAGCGTGCGGGCGAGGAGCCTGCGTTCCTCGAAGGTCCAACCCGTGCGCTGCTTCTCGGCCCGCAGACCTCCGGGGGCGAGGCCCAAGTCCTTCTCCGCGGCCCATTCGGCTGCGGCCTTGGCCTCGATCGACTCGGCGGCATCACGATGGTGGCGCCTCGCTGCGGTGTAGCACTCCGCCTCGTCGCACAGCACGCGCCCCACCATGGCGATGGAGCCGTCCGGGTACTCGGTGACGGTGATGTCCGCCTCGGTCAGCCCGGCGAAGACGCAGCTGGAGGACTTGCGTACGCCCTCGCGCACGGCGCTCTCCAGCGCCGCGCGGCCGTCCGTCTCGACGATGAGCTGGTCGGCGCTCCAGCGCAGGCGCTCGGTGTGCACCGTGAACGAGCGATCGAGCGGGGGGAGCGTGATGGTGACGGGAACGCTCAACGGCACGGGTCAGCTCTCCGTTTCAGCGGTGGAGCCGGGCGGCGTCTGGTCCCACTCCGCGGCGAGCTGGTCGAGTTGGGCCCGACCCTCCGCCGTGAGGGTCGGGGAGGCGCTTCCGCGGGCCGGTCCCGTCCAGGTCGGAAGGCTCGCGGCCTGGTCCAGGTCTACGGCCGTGACGTGGTGCACGGCAATCTCCGTGCCGTGGGACTCAACCGGGTACTGCACACGGCCCCGCCGGATCATCCGGTCGATCCCCTTCCGCACCGCCTCCGGCGACCGGTCGGCGAAGAGGCTGTCGTCCCCGAGCAGGTGGGCCAGCTCGTCCAGCAGTACGCCCATGTGATCGGGCGTGCCGCCCTCGGCTCCCGTGCTCTGCATCTGGTTGCCCAGCGCGACGGCAAGCATGTTGGCCGTCTTGCCGGGCAGTGTGCGCTCCAACTCGCCCCGCAGCTTCAGGAGTTCCACGGCCTGACCCTGGATCCGCGTGGCGGCCCACGTGCGGGCGGCCTCGGCTTCGACGTCCTCGTCGGCGTCGCGGTGGTATCCCTCGGCGGCCGCGGCGCAGACCTCGGAGTCGCACAGCACTCGCGCCACCGCCTCGGTGCCGAGAGAGTCCTCGGTGACCTCGACGTCGGCGTCGGCGTCGGCCAGCTCGGCGGCGACGCACTCACTTACGGACCGCCTTGCGATCCGCAAGCACCGGCGCGCGTTCTCCTCCAGCTTCGTCCGGTCGGCGGCATTGATCGGGACTCTGGTGTGGGGGATGCTCCAGCGCACGCGGTGCACGTGGACGGTGTAGTAGCGGTCCGGATCTCCGGGGATGAGCAACAGCGGAACGCTCAGCTGCATGGGATGGTCACCCTTTCGAGGGGTTGGGGTAGTCACCGGGCGCCCGCCGAAGGGAGCAGCTCGGCCGGAAGGAGGGTCGCGCGGATGGATCCGGTGACGGCTGTGTCCACCACGGTCCACCCGGCGTACAGCTGCTCGCGGCGGCCGATCATGGGGTGGGATTCGACGATCGCGCCGATGTGGTCGGCCCACTGCTGCACCGCCTCGCGCTGCTCGGCGGGGGTGTAGGTGACGCTGTCCGCCTCGCCGGCCAGGGAGCCGCCGGGGGCAAGTGTCCAGGTCAGCGGGGGCAGATCGTGCGCGGCGCCGTCCCGGAGGAGGTCGGCGAGCACGGCGTGCGCGGCCTGCTGCCAGCGGTAGCGGGTGCCGCTGTTCACGGCGTCGGTCACCGGCTGTGCCGTTCGTGGATCTTGCGGATAAGGCGCCGGTTGACGACCCGCCGGGGCGTCATGCCCTCGATCACGTTCTTGGCCCGGCCGGAGTGCACGCGCATCAGCCCCACGGAGAACCAGGCCATCGCGGCGGCGCCGAGCACCATGGTGACGATGAGGAAGGTCGGCATCAAACGTCCTCGCGGTACGTCGCCAGGGCTTCGCCGTCCGGGCCCACGGTGCCTTCCATGAGGCTGCGGACGTAACCGGCCTCCCAGGACCCGGAGCGGTTGCGCAGGACCTCCTCCGTGCCGCCCTCCTTGGCGGCGACGGTGCACAGCGCGTGCGCGAGGAACTCGGCGACGTCGCGCCCGTCGGCCAGGGCCTCGGCGATGACGTCGGCAGCACGGCGGGTCAGGTGGTCCATGGTGTCGGTGGCCTTTCGTTGGCGGAGCGGTGGTGGTCGCAACGGTATGTCCGGGTGCTGACACCGGTAGGCGTCCGCACCCAAGTCCGGTCTACGCCGCGGTGGTTGTGCCGGCGGGCAGCCCGTCTGTCTCGTCCAGGAAGGTCAGGGTGGCGATCTCCTTCGGGCCGCGCAGCACCACGCCGCTGACGGTGCGTCCGGCCGGGGTGGTCAGCGGGACGTCGGAGGAGATGTGAACCACGTCCGGGGTGGACGGGAGGAGTTCGGTCACCGTGCCGTTGGCGTGGAGGATGCGGTGCCCGCCGTGTCCGTGGACGACCGTCACTGTGCCGGTGAAGCTTTGGCCCTTGATCGTGCCGGAGACCCGGTCACCCTGCTGAACGACTCGCATGTGCGTTCGCTCCCTCGCTCGCGGCCGACGGGACGTCATGTCCGGTTTATCGCCTCGGATATCGCACCTTATCCGAGGCGATACGCACGCCGCAGCCCCATCACCCGATCGTGTGCAGAATTCCGCCAAGTTTCTCCGGGGTCTAGACGGAGGGGGGGCGGCCCGGCACACTCGGAGATGTAGAACCGGTAGAACCGGGCAAGAATTCACCGAAACGATCACAGGGCGGGCCGCCATGTCGAGCTACGACGTACTTACGCACCGCATGCCGGGCCTCCAGTCCACCGCGAAGGAGTTCGCCATCCGACTGACGCACGCCGAGCTGCGCGACGCCCAGGCCCGCGAGGACATCGTGATGACCATCGCCAGTGACGAAGCAGCCTGGATCGGACTGGACCCCGATCACGTGCCCCTGGGGCGCCTGCTGCGGCAGGCGCTGGCCAATTCCGCCGCTGGCTTGGCGCACATGAGCCCCGACTCGCGGTACTGCGTCGTCCTGGAGGTCCTCGCCGGGACGCCTGAAGGCACCCGGATCATGGCCGCCCACGGCCGCACCCATGACGAATCCTGACCCGCCAACCCAGAGACGAGGGACGCAAGTGACCGAGACCGAGACCTTCGAGAGCATCCGTTTCACGGCCGACGTCGTGGCCACCACGCCGGACGGCCGCGTGCTGCTAATCAAGCGCGGCTGGGAGCCGCACAAGGGAAGTTGGGCGCTGCCCGGTGGCCATGTTGATCTGGGGGAGACGAGCCGCTCGGCCGCCGTTCGAGAGCTGGCCGAGGAAACCGGCCTGTACGTGAACCCCGACGACCTGCGCCAGATCGGCGCCTTCGACCGCCCGAACCGCGACCCGCGCGGCCGGTACGTCACCATCGCGTACGCGGTCACCGTCCCCACCGGCACCACGGTACAGGCCGGTGACGACGCGACCGCCGCCCGCTGGTGGCCCGTTGACGCCCTCCCGCAGCGGCTTGCCTTCGACCACGCCGACATCCTCACTGCGGCGGCCACGGCGTGAAGATCACCATCGAAGGCGCCGACGAGGCGTTCGCCGAGAAGCTCGTCGTCCTGGCCGCCCAGCACCACGCGGAGCTGACCGTCACCACCGTCGACACCACATGGACCGTCGATCGCGCGGTGCAGTACCTCGGCGACCTGCCGGCCAGCGCCCTGCGCTTCGCGCGGCTCGTCGTCGACGCCAACGGCAACAAGCCCGCCGAGGAACTGCGGGCCGAGTTCAACGACCAGCTGCGGGGTCCCAACATCGCCCTGTCCCGCGCGGTGACGCGCGGGGTCCGGCTGAAGTGGTGGCCCGAAGGCACCCAGGCCCCCGTCACACCCAAGTACAACCCCGATCACCCCGCCTGGAAAAAGGCCATCGCGTACACGATGACCAGCGAAAACGTCCCGATCTTCCGGACCGCCTTCGCCCGTCTCATGAACTCGACCGACCAGGAGCAGGAGGCCCGACAGTGAGCACCCGCGTACAGCCGATCTGGCAGTGCCCCGACTGCGACACCAACAACGACGCCACCACGGACGCCCAGTGCATCGCCTGCGACCGCGACCGGCCCGTGAGCCCTCACCTTGAGATCGGGGTCGTGCACGGACGCCACGACGGCAAGCCGGTTCTCGTCACCGCTACCCGCCGCGATGACCCGTCGCTCCCCTACGGCTGGTCGTGCAGCTGCGGCATCGCCCAGCGCGTCTCGTCCAGGCCCGACCTGGAGAACAGCGCCTGGCGCCACGCCCACCCGCCCCGCTGGCGGTACTGGGCGCGCAAGGTCACCGTGCTTCGGCAGGTCGTGCAGCCGACCGCCCGCCCGAAGCACGCGCCCCACCAGTTCTGACCGGTCTCCCCCACGAGGAACCCAACGAGAGAGAAGGAACCCATGTCGTACACGCCGTTACTCACCCCCGAGCAGCAACTCGCCTCCGCCAAGCTCGACCTCGGTCTTCCGATCATCGTCGCCATCTGCGGCTCGACCCGGTTCATGGCCGAGATGGCGGAGGCGGAACTTCTGGAGACCGTCGCCGGCCGGATCGTGGTCAAGCCGGGCTTCAGCCTGAAGGAGCCGCATGAGCTGTGGGCGGATCCGGGCCGGGCCGAGGACCTCAAGCACGAACTCACCGAGCTACAGGAAGCCAAGATCCGGCTCGCCGACATGATCCTGATCGTCGGCTACTACGTCGGGGATTCCACCATCTCCGAGATCCGCTACGCGCGGACCCTGGGCAAGGTGGTGGCCTTCACCCACCCCGCCGTAGACCCCGACCCTGAGGCTGCGCCGCCGATCGTGGCCCACTCGCTCCGGTTCCTCGAAAGCGACGTCTCCGTCTCCGTGCAGGCCGTGGAGCCGGTGCCCGGTCTGCGGGTATACAAGCTCCCGGACGAGCTGTGCCAGGAAGGCAGCGCTGTCACCCATCCGTGGCAGCTGGGACACCACGAGGGTCAGGTCATGGCCGCCTTCCCCTCCCAGGTCGACGCCCTGCTCGCCGCCCGGGAGGTCGCGGACCTGACCGACTGGGCCCTCTCGGCCGCAGACCTCCGGACCACCAAGGCCTTCGGCCCCGAGGAGTACCTCCCGCGGCTGAGCCGGACCAACGGCCTGAGGTTCGCCCCGGTCAAGAAGGGGGCGGCGCTGTGACGCTTCACGACCCCGTGGCCACCGCCGATGACCTGTGGCGCCGCCTCGTCGACCACCAGCCCGCCGTCGCGGCCGCGCTCGCCCTGAAGGTGCGGGCTCTGCACGCCGACTGGCCGCTGCGGGAGCTCGGCGTCAGCCGCCCCGAGGCCGCGCTCGTCCTCCCGCACTCCGACCCGGAGGACCGGGTGGAGATCGAGCCGTACGACACCACCGACTGGGAGAACTGCTCCGCGTGCGGCGAAGTGCTCGATGACTTCTGCCGGTACCACCGGGGCTACATGGCGGGGTACGAAGCGCTCCACCGGCCGCTGCTGGACGCGATGACCCTCGACCCCGACGTCACCGTCCGGGCGGCTCTCCAGCGCCTGTCGGAGGAGGACGAGGACCTTGGCCACGGGGAGTGCATCGAGCCCCATCTGACCCCTGCCGGTGAGCACGTCGACTGCGATGGGCTGCTGCTGTGACCGATCACGACGAAGCGCTGGCCGCGGCCGCGCGTACCCTCCTCTTGGCGCGCCACCCGGCCGCCCAGTTCGACGCCACGGGCAAGGTCGCCTCTGCCGGATTCCTGTGCTCTCCGGGTGCTCCCGGCTACGGGCAGGTCCGGGTGGGCCACCGCACCCAGTTCCCGAGCGTCTTCAACGACCTGACCTTCGACGATGCCGCGGCCGAGGAGTACGTCCTGGTGTCCGCGTACGCCGATCTGCTGCGCGAGCACGGCTGGTCGGTGCGCGAACTGCGGGGCGACCGGCCCAGTCTCCTACTCTCCCCGCCGGTGTGCCCGGGCTGCGCCACCCCGACGGAGCCGTTCACCCTGGAAGGCGAGGCACTCTGGCGCTGCCCGTCGTGCCGGCGCCGGACGTACGGCACGACCGACCCCGACCGCGACTTCGAGCTGCCGACCTACACCGAGACGGACGCCGACGGCGGCGTCACGGTCTACCACGGCACCGGGGAGGTCGACATCGAGGCGACCGGCGAATGGGCCGCCCAGGACGACCCCGAAGACGATGACTACGTAGGCGTCGCCCTGGGCTCGGCGGGGACGGGTTTCCTGGTCATCCCGGCCCTCGGCCTCGTCCCCGGCACCCTGCTGGTAGCGGTCGGTCCCGGGGCGTCGGGCAAGTCGACCTTCGCCCAGAGCGCGGCGGTCGACGCCGTGGTCTGCCTCGACTCCCTGCGCCGCGAGATCGGCCGTGACGAGGGCGATCAGTCCGTCACCCCGGCCGCCGTGGAACGGCAGAACGCCCTCCTGGAGGAGCACCTGAGCGCCGGGACGACGGTCTACCTGGACAGCACGAATGTAGAACCCCGCGTGCGGGCCGGATTGGTGGAGCGGGCCCGCACGCGCGGGCGCCCGGTCGTCGCCCTGCGCTTCCTGCCCGGCCTCGACACCTGCCTGGCCCGCAACGCGCTGCGGCCGGACAACCGGCGTGTCCCCGAAGACACGTTGCGCTGGCAGCACGACCTCACGCGAGAGGCCACCCCGGATGTCCTGCTCCGGGAGGGCTTCACCGCCGTGCACCACATCGAACCCATCCCGACAGGAGCCACCATGTCCGACGACCTCCTTGCCCCCGAGCGGATCGCGGATGCCGTCGCCGTACTGCGCAAGGCGCAGCAGGGCGACCAGGAGGCGCACCGAGACCTGGGCAACTACTTCCCGGAGTACGAAGGGCTGGTGATGCAGACCGATCACCTCCGCTACCTCGAACTCGCCGCCCGCGCCGGTCTGGAGGCCACCCACCTCCTGATCATGCACATCCAGGGCGACACGTGGGGGGCGTCAGTGGACACCTACACCTCCGACCTCGGGAATCCGCTCGCGGCCGTGAACCTCGGGGACTACACCAGCAGGACCGAGGCGGTCCGCGAGGCGGTACGCGCCGCAACGGACAACGGATGGGGGCTCGCCCCCGAGCACGAGTGGGCCGACTTCGACTGCGGCGGCGGGGAGATCCACATCCCGATCCACGCACGGCCGGTCGCCGGGTGAGCCCGGCTGCCGAGGCGCCGCGCCTCGACCGGGCAGAGACGTACGCACAGACCACTCACCGAATCTACGGCGACCGGCGGGCCTCCCCGCCGGCGCGGGAGCTTCTCCTCGCCGTGGCGTACGCCCTCTTCGTCGCCCCGGGAGAGCCCGGGCGGGTGCTGAACGCGGCCTCCCGGGCTCTGGGAAGGAGTTCGGCGACGGGCCGACCTCGGATCGCCGCTCTGGTCGCCGACGACGCGCCCCGATACCAGCCGCCCGACGCGGCGGGCGACTGGGGCCCCGGGCAGGCTCCAGGCTGTGAGGCGCCGCGCCTGCGCGCGTACATCTACCGGCCGCGCATCACGACCACCGGACCGCCCGAGGACACGATCCCCCTGCGGCCCCGGGACTCTCCCTCCCCGGCCCTGCACGCCGCCGCGGCCTTCAGCCCGCCGCCGGTCGACTACCGCAACGCCCAGGGGGTGTGCGGGGCCGACTCCCACCACAAGGTGCTGGAGCTGGACCCGCGCACCGGCTGGACAACCGCACGGTGGTTCTGCCGACGGCACGTAGAGGGGTCCCGCCGGTAATGCTCCAGGATTGAACGCTAAGAAATGATCACGGTCTGAGCGGGGCTGGTCTCGGGGAAACCGCGCGGCGGCCATGGGCGGATCGGTAGCGTCGCGGTCATGCTGAGTGCTGACGAGCCGTCTCTGAACGACCTGAACGACGAGCAGATCCAAAGGCTCCTGGGCGAGGTCGCCCCGAAGGTGAAGGAGCTGCTGGAGGGGGTCACCCTCGCGATCGACTACTACAACGAGGGCGGCTACGACCGGGAGACGTGGAACCGGATCTGCGACGGGCTCGCGCACGAGGCGATGAACCTGATGATGGCGCTGTCCGCCCCGGCGTACCCGTACCTGGCCAGGGACTGCGAGCGGGCCGTCCGGGAGGCCGCGGGCATCACACCGCGCGAGGGCGGCATGCGCGAGGCGCTCCAGCAGCAGGTCGCCAAGGGCCTGCTGATGTCCGTGCTCACCGTCGGCCGGCAGACCATGGTCGCGCCCGAGGAATGGCCGGACGAGCTCCCGGCCGCAGTGCTCGGCGCGGTACGGAGCTCGAAGCAGATCAAAGCCGACCCGACCATGGCGAACCTGTGCGATTAGAAACCGGCCCAGCGCCTCGACGCGCAGAGGCGCTTCAGCGGCGTTCGACGCTGAAGCCGGCGTCGTGGAGAGCGTCGGTCCACACGTCTCGGTCGAACCACCTGTCCCCGTCGGGCAGCATCTGGCGGATCTGCTTCATCCTGGCCTCCCAGTCGTGACCGGCCGGGCCGCGGCTTCCCTCGCAGCCCTTGCACCCGTCTTCGCCGTGGATGTGTCCGGCCATCCACGCATTGACCGCGACGTTTACGACCGTGGCGTACAGGTCCCCGCCGGTCTCCGTGAGGGAGTCGGGGACACCCGCGAGGATGAGGGCGAGCTCGGGGTTCTTCAGCGGAGGCAGCGGCGCCTGGCCGAGGTGATCGGTCCCCTGCTCTCCGTGCTCCTTGTACTGGGCGGCGATGGTGTCGGCCAGGGCCTCGGCATCGAAGTAGCGCCAGGCCGAGCGGACTTGGATGCCCAGCCGGTCGGCGACGGTGGTGATGTTGCGCTCGATGGTGTCGGCCACGGTGCCGGACCTCACGGTGACCCCGCGCCGGGCCAGGGCGGCGAGAGTGTCGGCGACTGCGGTCGAGAACTGCTTGGTGTTCCTCACCCACGCAGTGTAGGACGGGGCCGGGCGCGGCTGACCGTGGTTCCTGTGTCGCTCGCCCGTGACGGCGGGGCCGTGGGTCTCGGACTCGGGGTGGCTGAGGCCAGGTCACGTGCCCTGTCCGGCGGCGGCCTTCTGCTCGTCGTGTTCGCGCAGCATCCGCATGACGGTCGCCGGGGCGGTGGAGCGCGTCTGACGGGAGGCGGTGCGACGGGCTGTGGTGCGCTCGGGATTACGCGCCGGGCTTGGGCCGCATGGCTCCGCCGCGTCCGCGCAGGGTGACGCCGGTTTCGGTGAGGATGCGGTGGACGAAGCCGTAACTGCGTCCGTTGGCTTCGGCGAGGCTGCGGATGGATTCTCCGCTCTCATAGGCGCTCTTGAGGCGGGCGGCGACCTTGTCGCGGGCCTCACCGGTGATCCTCTTGCCCTTGTCCACGGGGGTACCTCTCCTTCTGCCACTCCTGCCTGGACTTCGATCATCGCGCATGGGGCCGACGGGCGGCAGCGGATCAGCGGGATCGGTCCAGGCCGCGCGCTCGCGCGCTTCGTACCCGTGCGGCTGACGTGATCTGGCCGAACTCCGGTATTCGCGGCGCGAGGTGTCCGCTGTGCTGGCTAGCGTGACCTGCGGCGCCCCCGCCCAGCCCGAGAGGATTAGCGGTGTCTGACCTTGTTCTGCCTGCCCTTGCGCAGTTGAGCCCGGTGGCTGACGACCATGCCTGGCACTTCCCCAACGCGCACCGTCACCGTCTGCATGTGCGGATGCGGGCCTGGCCGACGATGGAGGGCGGGTACCTGGTCATCGCCACCGACTTCATGCACGGGGGCGGGCTGGTCAATATGGCGGAGAGCCTGTGCGAGGCCGCGGCACGGGAGTTCGGCGACTCGGTCGCTGTGGTGCGGCACTTCCCGGCGTGGACGGTGCTGGCGCACGAGCGCGACAGGTTCGACCTGCTGGTGCTCAACAGGGAGGGCATCGCCGAGAGCCACCCGTGCACGGAGGAGATCCTGGACCTGCTCGGTCCTTCCGTGCTGGGCTTCCCGGGCGACACCCCGCCCGGCCCGGCCGGGGAGGAGGTTGTCGAGCTGCCGTCCCAGAGCGTGCACATGGCGCGCGTGCAGGCCGCAACTCTGCGGCTGAGGCAGAGCGGCCTCGGGACGATCGTGGACAGGGACCTTGACTCGGCCAGCCGGCTGGGGCTGGGCGCGAGCGCGCTGGAGCGCCTTGCGGACTTCCTCGCAAATGCGCTCGTGGACGACGAGGCCACCGAGCCCGGCGACGAGCGTGAACAGAAGCTGGAGGAGATCGTCGCGGCGCTGAAGTCCCAGGTGTGGGAACTGGTGGCCTTCTCCGATCGGCTGGAGAGCGAAGCCCGCGCACGGGGCTGAGCTGCCTGCCGGGGCGGCACGGGCCGTTCCTGGCCAGGCGGTTCAACCACTCCACTCGGCGCATGCGGCCGGGGCGGTTCCCGTAACGTTGGACGCTGGCCACCCGCAGCGCGAAGGGCGGCCGGGGTGGGAATGAGGAGGCGAGCGTTGGTGGCGGACCAGGACGTCGGGGACCCGGCTGTATGGGAGGACATGTTTACCCGCGATGTTGACGAACGGGCCGCGCGGTTCGTACGGCCCGCCGACACCGACCGTCCGACGTGGGCGGTGTACGAGGGCGGGTCCTACCTCGGCACGGTGAACGCGGAGGTGAACAGCGGCGGGCCCCTGTGGCGGGTGCAGAGCTCTCGTGAAGCCCACCGGGAGCTCGATGACGCCGTCAGGGTGCTGCGGCGCCCGGCTTCCTGGCCGCGCGAGCGCGAGCAGGTGGGGCGGTGGGCCCGTCGCCTGCTCGATGACGACTCGCTGATCGCCCTCGATGTGGAGACCACCGGACTTCAGGACGCGTTCGCGGTGCAGATCGCCGCCGTGGCCCGGGACGGCACGGTGCTGCTCAACGAGTACGTGGATCCGCTGGCCGTCATCGAGCCGGCCGCGATCGCGGTTCACGGGATCACACCGCAGCGCCTCGCGTCCGCCGCGCCCTTCGCCCGGCTGCTGCCCGCCCTCGCCGGCGTCTTGCACGGCCGGACCGTTCTTTCCTACAACATGCCCTTTGACCGCGGAGTGTTGGAGCGTGAGCTGGTCCGCCACCACGGCACCCTGGACGCGGCCTCACGGTGGCTTGCCCGCTGCCGGTGGCAGGACGCGATGGTCCCGTACGCGGTGTGGAAGGGATTGTGGTCCGTCAAGCGGGGTTCCTACCGCAACCAGCGGCTCGGCGGCCCCCATGACGCCGTCGCTGATTGCCGGATCCTGCTCGCGAAGACCGAACAGATGGCCCAAGGCCCTGGGCCCGTGGGAGCGTGGTGATGACGGGGATCCCTACACCCGGAGATGTTCGCCAGGCCGGTGAGCAGCAGCAGCGGGAGACTGCGGCGAAGAAGGCGCTGAAGGCCCAGAGGCGGGCGGAGAACGAGCGTAACGCGGCCGCCAAGGCCGAGCGCAAGGCCCGCCTCGCCCTGCCGCCGGAGGAACGGCTGGCGGCGAGGGCGCTCAGCATCGAGGCGAAATGGGCGATGCCCGCCCCCGGTGTCTCGGCCGACGAGGTCAAGGCCGCGCAGCGGGCCCGGCTGACGCGCGTCGAGGTGGTGGAGGTTGTCCGCGAGATCACCGTGGAGGTGGTGGCGCCGCCGCTGCCAGCGGGTTCGTACACCGAGTGCGAGGTGTGCGTGGGCCGCGGGATGCGCGACCGGTACGGGCAGGTCCCTGCCGCCGCCGAGCGTCTGGTCCTGACCGATGCGGCCGGGGCCCAGGTCGCCGAGATCGACACCTGCCCTACCCATGTACCGTATGTGCAGGCGACCGCCCGCCGTCGGGGATTTCGTACCGGCACCGGAGCCGAGTGAGACGGCCGAACTCGAACACCGGCAGTCGTCTTCGCAGAAGTCTTCCCTCAGGCGGACAAAGGTCCTTGTCCTGGGGTTGGGCCGTGAAGCCGATGCCGCACTCGTCGGGTAGTCGAGGCCCTGGTCGTGGGCGAGGATCGCGGCAGCGGCTGGTGCTCCCGCACGGGGCCAGGTCAGGGGGCCGGCGGTGCCCAGTTCCTGGTGTTGTCTCCGCCGCGGCCGCGCAGGGTGGCTCCCGACTCCAGCAGGAGCCTGTGGAGGAACCCGTACGACCGCCCGGTCAGCTCGGCCAGGTCCCGGATGGACGCCCCGTCCTCGTACCAGTCCCGCAGCTGGGCGCCGATCCGGTGGCGATCCGCGCCGAGGTACCACCTGCCCCTCTCCAACGCGGGCGCCATCGCGTCCGGGGCTGACGGCCGCTGCTTGGGTTCGGCAGAACTCTGTCGGCGGCCGGGGCCGCGCAGGGTTGCCCCCGCCTCCAGCAGCAGTTCCCGGACGTATCCGGCGGACCGCCCGGTGGCCTGGGCCAGGGCCCGCATCGATGCGCCGTTCTCGTAGAGTCGGCGCAGCTCGGCGCCGACCAGGCGTCGGGTGGTGGTGTCGTAGCGGATGCCCTTGCCCATGCGTCCTCTCGCCGCGTCGCTTGTGCCCGGTCCGGGGCGAAATTGGTATCACCAGCATCATGCGCCACAAGCCGGGAGGACGCCTCCCGCGGGCTTCCGCAAAGGCTGGCGGCGCCCGCGTGATCCTTCGCGCATTGAGTGACGTCACGGCGTCGGGTCAGTGCTGCGGTGCGAACCGTTCGAGAAGACGTTCCCGCTGCTGGGTGCCGAGGCCGCGAACCCGGCGGCTCTCGGAGATTTCCATCTCGGTGAGGATCTTCTGGGCCCGGACCTTGCCGATGTCGGGGAGCGCTTCGAGCAGGGTGCGGACCGGCATCTTGCGGATGGCTTCGGAGCCGTCGGCCAGTACTTGGGCGAGGGACAGTGCGCCGTGCTTGAGGGCGTCCTTCACCTCGGCGCGTTCCTTGCGGGCCGCAGCGGCCTTGTCGAGGGCGGCCCGGCGCTGTTCGGGGCTGAGCGGGGGAAGTGCCATGAGGGCGGGTCCTCTCGTCGTATGAACTGGAACTGGCCACCCATCATGTACCCGCCTTCGGAGCTTTGACCAGCGGCTTTCATGCGGCGCTGGGGGATTCACCGCTCTCCTGCGGTCCAGGTCTTGAGGTGGCGGAGATACGGCCGAAAGGGATAGCAGGACCTGTTGAGGGTCTGGATATCCTGACTCCCGCGCGCTGCCAGCGATCGGCCGTTCTTCGCGCGAACCGTGCTGCGCGTGGACTTCAGCGCAGCTGCATGTCGTCGTGGGCGGCGACCCGGCCGAGTTCGATGGTGTTGTCGGGGAGCTTCCACCACATCAGCCGCGGGGCGCTGGCGGTGCCGTGCTTGATGTCGCAGCGCCAGGCCACCGCCCCGTCCTCTCGGATACGGGGCGGGGAGCCGCCGGGGCCGGTGCGCATCCGGCGCAGCCGGCGGGCGGTGCTGTCCACGGCACGTCCGGTGAGGACCTCGACGACTACCTCCACGATCTTGCGGCGGTCGACGAGTTCGATCTCCGAGAGGGAGGTGAGCCAGTCCCGCCCCAGCCGGTGGGTGGCCATGGGCTGGGCATCGCGTTCGGCCTCCGGCACCGTGGTGAGCCAGTGATGCTCGACCTCGTGGCGGAACTGGCGTTCCGGGTCCGCGTACGCGCGCGCGGTCTCCGGCTCGCCAGTCTCGCGCTCGGCGCGGAGCTGCTTCGTCAGCTTCTGTACCTGTTGCCGCAGTTCGGCGATCGTCTCGTCCCTTTCCCGCAGGAGCCGGTCACGCTCGGCAAGTTGGGCGGCAAGGCGGGTGGCCTCGGCGTCGCGCCGGGCCTCGTCACGCTCTCGGGCACGGTCGGGGGCCTCGGGCGGCGTGCGCGGGGCGGGCAGTACGGTCAGCGGCGCGGTGGCGGTGGCGGGCAGTCCTGCGGCTGTCCGCACGCGGGCGGTGATCTGCGCGAGGGCGACGGCGGGCCGGTGCACGTCGACGCGGACGAGCGGGTGCCGCTCCCACGGGTCGGCTTCGGTGGCGTCGGGCAGGTAGATACGCACGGCTCCGCCCCATGCGCTCATTCGCCGCAGCCGGTTCGACAGAGCCCAGCTCGCCGCGTCGTCGGCTATCACCGCGACATCGGCCAGCCCGGCCGTCTCCGCCGCCAGGCGGGCCGGGTCAACCAGCGGGCGCTCGCCGTTCTGACGCGAGGTGGAGACCAGAACGAGGGGCAGGATGCGGGATGCCTCGAAGACGCGCCCGGCGAAAGTCTCGGCCCCGGCCGCGTCCACTATCCACATCTCGGCCGCCGGCGCTGCGGTTGTCCGGGCGGTTGCTCTGCGCACGGCGGCTACTCCCGCGCGGCCGCGGGTGCGGGCACGGCGGCGGCATCTGGGAGGGTGTCCAGGCTGTTGAGGGCCTTGTTGATGGTGCTGCGGGCGTATCCGGTACGGCGGGCTGCCTCGCCCGGCCCGATCCCGGCGGCCTGGGCCAGCGGCAGGGCAGTGCGCAGTGACTTCTCCGCCGCCTCGGTAGCCTCCCGCGCGCTCTCGCGGTCCGCAGCCGCGACGGACAGGGCCCGGTGGGCCAGGGCCCTCTGTTCGTCGACGCTGTTCATCACCCCGGGCCGCCACACGACCTCGGCGAACCGGTATCGCGCCTTGAGGGCCTCCTGCAGGGCGAGGGCCCCGGCCGGGGAGTCGGTGGGAAACTCGGCGGGGGTGAAGTCCTCCTCGTGCCAGTCGTCCTCGGACGTGTGCAGCAGCGTGCCGTCCTTGGCGCGCACCTCGATGCGCCACTGTCCGAGGCCGTCGATGCCGAAGTCGACCCGCTCCGGCATCTGGATGCCCTCCGTCGACACTGGGACGATGCCAGGCATCAGCTGCTCGTGCCCGTCAGGTCCCGTGATGCTGGCGTAGTCGATACCGCCCGCGGTCTTATCCAGTTTCTCCTCGGTCACTTGTGGTCTCCCCTCCACGATCAGGCGTCACTCTATGACGCACCCCGGTGCCTTCGGACAGGAACCGGCGAACCTGTGCACATACGGATGAGCTCCAGTCGAATGGCAGGTGGGGGCGGAATCGGTCGATTGCGCCCCCACTCGCTGATCCAATGATCCGAGCCGGCCATATCGGGGCATATCGGTGCACCGATCCAATCGGGTTCGCTCCTCATTTGCACCTCCCCATTCAGCCCCCTTACCGTCATGATCCAGCGCCCGCCGGGCGAGCGAAGAGGGGACGATATGTGACAGACCGTCTGTATCTACGGCACTCGACCGATAAGCAGACCAATACCCGCCAACTCCATGCTCTGGACAGTCTCCTCAAGTCCGGCGCACCTATGTACGAGGACCCGGCTACATCGTCTCGCGTCTACGCGATCACCCGATCCGGGTTCCGCCGACTGCTCGACGAGGCGGCGGTCGGCGATACCATCCGCATCGCGGATGCCGCCAGGTTGTTCCGCTCGACCAAGGACGTCATCCAGATCCGGGAGGTCCTCCAGCGGCGCGGCCTGCACCTGCGCATCGCGACCGGCGCCTGGTCCGGCTTCGATCTCGCGGCCGACGACCCGCAGACCAAGCTGTTCGTCACGATGCTCGCCGGGGTCCTGGAGTTCCAGCGCGACATGATCTCGGAGAACACCAAGGAAGGCGTCGCCGCAGCCGAGGCCGCGGGCAAGACCCTGGGACGCCCGGCCGCGCTCGACGAGGGCCAGGCGGCCGACGTCGTCGACGCGTACGCCAAAGGCGCCGCGGTGAAAGCGCTCGCCCGGCAGTACGGCGTCGCGCCCAAGACCATCCGCAGGGTGCTGGACGCGGCCGGCGCCCGCGACACCGGCGACGCCCCAGAGGAACTCGACGGCGTGACCAGCGACGTCGAGGACCAGGAGCAGGCACCCGAGCAGCCGCACGCCATCGACGTGCCCGGCCTGCTCGCCGACCACCTCCAGGGCACCCGGGACACCGCCGTCCACGAGGCACTGCGCGGCGGCCGGACCATCCGCCGCGGGCAGGGATACTCGGTGCGCGTCACCGCTCCGCTCGCGCTCCACCAGGCCGCGCTGGGGCAGTGCGCCGCCCTCACTGAGAGTTCCACCCCGGCGGAGCGAAAGGCGTACCGCGCGTACGCCGACCGGATCGCCGCGCTCCCGGGGACATCCTGAAGCACGCGGTCAGACGCGGTTAACACCCCGTACCCCGCGCTCCGCTCGTCCGCCATCGCATTTCCCCCCACCGTGCCGAGTCTGTAAAACTGCTGGTCACAGGCCGCGCGGCAGGGTCATGATGGCCGCCGCACACTGGTACGAGACGAAGAGGAACAGCCCATGGCCCTGCCCGTACTCACTCCCGCCCAGCGGGCCGAAAATCTCCAGCGGGCCGCTGCCGCGCGGCGGGAACGCGCCGAGGTGAAGGACGCGCTTAAGCACGGCCGGCTGTCGCTGCGCGAGGTGCTGGAGCACGAGGCCGAAGCCATCCTCAAGATGCACGTGCTCACCCTCCTTCAGTCGCTTCCCGACATCGCCAAGGTGCGGGCCCAGAAGATCCTCACCGAGCTGGAAATCTCCGACACCCGCCGCATACGCGGCCTCGGAAGCCAGCAGAAGGAACGGCTCCTCAAACGCCTCCCGGCCCAGACCGGACCGGGGCAACAGCCCGCCCCGGTGTCGTAGCCGTGTGGTAGACCAGCAGGCCGGGAGGATCAAGATAGCGGCCAACCCCTCGAATGGCTCAGAACCGATCCGTTCAACGATCGTTGGGCTATCCGTCGACATACCCCCTGGCGCGACACAGATCAGGGCCTCGCGGAATGCACCCCAGCGAGGCCCTGATCTGTGTCCAGTAACACCCAGGCAATCCCATTGACCCCGACTGTGTCTCGGGTCCGGTGAGTGCCTGGTTGAAGGTCAGTAGCGAGACGGGGCTGCGGTTGAGCCGGCACCCTTTCCGGGAGTGGCTTCACCCTTCCGCAGTCGGTTGGCGAGCTTGCGTACGTGCGGGTCCTTCGGATCGGTGTCCAGGTAGAACAGCGACTCGTCCGCCTTGGTGTCGACGCCACCCCAGCGGACCACGCCCCCGCAGTCAGCGACGATGTCCCGCACTGCCGTCTTCTCGAGCGGGAAGAGGCTGCCCGGCACGGACGCCCCCGGGCGGATGCGGACCGCCGTGCCGGAGGCCAGGTTGGCTTCCGGGGTCTTGGCGTCGAGCTTGTCCGCCTTCTGCCAGCCGACCAGCTCACCGGCCCGGATCTCGGTGACCTCGTAGTGGTACCGGCGTACTACGTGCAGCAAGATGGCCTCCGGGTCGCCGATCCATACCGGCACACTGAGTCCCGTGCCGGCCACCGCGCGGGTCCATACCTGGGAGTCTCGGTCGGCGTTCGCCTGTACGGGCCATCCGTTCGGCGTGGTCTTGGGCTCTGGGCGCTTCGCAGCAGCCTTCTTCCCCGTCCTTCCGTCGGCGGCTGACGCGGTGGCCAATCCCGATGCCAGTCCTGCGGCCGTCATCGCGCCCAGCGCGGCGGCGGTCCTCATCACGGTGCGTCGCGGTATTCCGTAGTCCATGATCGTCTTCCTCTCTTCGAATCTCGTTCAGCGGGGTTCGTCCGGCAGCGTGGTTCTCTCAGCCGAATCCGATGGCCAGGAAGAACGGAGCAAGGGTCAGCGTCACCGAGACCAGCCAGTACGGGTACGGCGGCGCCTCGGTGATGAGCGGGCTGAGGCGACCGCGCCGGGCGAACTTCGCGCTGCCGATGGAGGAGGCCACCCAGGCGGGCGAGGACATCTCACCGCTGGCCTTCCGCGTTCCGCTTCCCGACCGGCCGTCCACCCTGGTGGACCTCACCGGCGCCAGGTGTCTTCTCCTCGCCCGCGAGTTGGCGCAGACGATCCGCTCGATGGCGCGGGTCGGCCGCCGGATCGCCTCGCCCGGAACGGTGGTGGCATACGTCCAGGTCGCCCGGAACCTCGACGCGTTCTTCGCCGGCCGGGTCGAAAACGCCGCGACCTGGACGACCGGGCAGATCACGCCGCAGGACCTCAACGACTTCGAGACGTGGCTCTACGAGACGATGCCGACACCGCGGACGGGTTACGCGATGCTGACGCAGGCGATGACGCTGCTGCGGGAGATCCGCGACGCCCGGCCGGAGTCCCTGAACCCGGCTCTGCACGACCGGCTGATGTTCGTTGGGCTCCGGCCCCGACCGCACTTCGGGAACAAGGTGGACGCCTATCCGCCGCAGGTTGCCGAGGCCCTGCGGGAAGCCTGCCGCAGCCATATCCGTGAAGCGGTACGACGGCTGGCCACCGAGGCGGACGCCGCGGTGGCAGCAGGCGAGGACCCGCTGACCGGCGGCTGGGGCCGGCGGGAGAACTTCCTGTGGTACTTGGACCGCCACGGCCCCATCAGCAGCCGGGAGTTGATGACTCACCGCACACGCCGGTCGGGTATGGGCCCCTCGCCTTGGGAGGGCAGGCAGCAGGAGTTGCACCATGCGGTGTTCCCCTCCTCGGAGGACCTGGCAGCCGTCTATCAGCTCCTGATCCTGTCCACTGGACTGGAACCGGAGAGTGCCCTGGAACTCTCGGTGGACTGCCTGAAGAACCCAACTCGCGGCTATGTCGAGATCGAGTACGTCAAGCGGCGCCGGCACGGCAGGGAGGTCAACCGGATGCGGGTGCGTGACGGCGGCGCGGGCACACCGGGCGGTCTGATCCGCCTTGCCCTGCGCTTGACCCGCCGGGCACGGGCTCACGCCTGGAACGAGTCGAAGACGGCGTTGTGGATCTACTGGCACTCCAACGCCGCAGCTGCGGGTGATCCCGCCGCAGCGGGAGGCCGAGCTGAAGCAGGACACCGCGGCCGCCGCGAAGGAACTCGACGTCGAGCCGGGTGACGCGAGGAAGCTGCTGGCCGGCGAGATGGACCTGTGGCTGTCGTCCTGCCGGGACTTCTTCAACTCGCCCTTCGGTACCACCGGGCAAGCCTGCCCGGTCCCGTTCTGGAGCTGCCTGGACTGCTCGAACGCGGTGGTCACCTCGCGGAAACTGCCCGCCGTCCTGGCCTACCTGGACCATCTCGAAGACCAGCGCCAGGCGATGCCCGCCGACGCGTTCGCGCTCGCCCACGGCCGCACCCGGCAGCGGATCTTGACGCAGATCCTGCCCGCCTTTCCCGAGCCGGTCCTCGCCGAGGCCCGTGCGATCGCCGAAGCCACCCGCCCGCTGGAGAATCTGCCGCCCCTGCTGGGCGGGATCGGAAGCCGCCAATGACCGCCATCCTGACCACCGCCCTGGCCGCGGAGCCGCTGGTGTCCGCGCACGTGAGTGCGGACACCCTGGTTTTGAGCGGGCGCCCGCTGCGGGAGGAAGCCGGGCCGGGCCCGCGGTTCGGTGAAGACGTCTGGGACATGGCCGCGGCCTACCACCTGCCTAACCACCACCGGGGCCAGAGCACGATCATCTTCACCACGATCGAGGACCCGATGTGGCGGCTGACCGCGAAGGAGTACGCCTACAGCCGCCTGACCAAGATCACCGAGGGGTGCAGGCAACTGCCGTCAGTGGTCACCGTCGCCCGGGAGTTCCGAGAGCTCCGCAAGCTGCTGGTCTTCCTCGCCGGCCGCCACCCCGGGCTACGGCTGCGAGAGGTGACCGATGACGCCGTACTGGACGCCTTCCTGCACCACCGGGTCGAGGGCGGCAGGACCAAGCCCGAGATCCAGGCACAGGAACGGGGGCGGGTGAAGTGGTTTTTGACGCTGCTCTTCCGCACCCGGGAGTCGATCACCTACGACCGGCTGGAGAGGCTGCCCTGGGACGGCCGGGCATCGAAGCACGTCGCGGGCCGCCGGCCGCAGGAGAACAGCACTCAGCGCATTCCGCCGGGAGTCCTGGCGCCCTATCTGCGAGGCGCCCTGTTCTACATCCGCGTCGCCTCGAAGGACATCCTCGCCGCCCTTGCCGAACAGGAACGGATCAACGAGCCCGTCGGCGACGCCAACAAGTCGTACAAGGGCGCCGGGCGGGCCCGGCTGGAGGAGTTCATCGAACGGCGCCGGCGGGAAGGCCGCGGACTGCCTGCGAGGCCCTCGGACATCAATCTGCCGCACAAGTACAACCGGGCGAGCGATGGCGGGGTGAACCGCACGCTCGTGGCCCGGCTCGCGCGGATCGGCGAGAACACGGTGGACCACCCGGCCCTCGTCGAGCTGCTGCGGCAAGCCGTCGCCGAGCTCGGCCTGGAGGAGGGCGGCATGGACACCGAGATCAGCATCGACGAGGAGTCCGGCCGCCCATGGCGGCCGCGATTCCACTCGAAATCCCTGCTGATCGAGACCCGCATGCTGCTGGCCGCCTGCTACGTGATCACGGCCTACCTCTCGGGAATACGGGACTCCGAGGCCCAGTCCCTGGGGCCCGGCTGCCACTTCACCACAGCGTCCCAGGACGGCATCATCGAGCGGCACAAGGTCCGCGGCACGGTCTTCAAGGGCCGCCAGCCCATCGGCGACGAAGACACCTGGGTGGTCATCGAGCCGGTCGCCCAAGCTGGCTCTATCGACGACAAGTGACTCCAGTCGGAAGGTGAGTTCTGACTCCACCTCACGTGGGTGGAGTTCGCGTTGATGGGATTTGGCTCCAGTGGAGGGCTGGTCGTGGGAGCATCGGGGTGCTAGCGAGCGTGAGGGGACTTCAGTGCCCGGCTCCAAGGTCGAGTTGTATGCCGCGATCCGTCGTGATGCGCGGGAGTTGGGTCTGTCCAGTCGCGCGCTGGCGCTGAAGTACTCGGTGGGCCGGCGCACGGTTGCTCTCGCGCTGGAGTCGGCGTGGCCGACTGCCCGGAAACGGATGCCGCCGCGGGGTTCACGTCTTGATCCGTACAAGCTGGCAATAGACGGGATGCTGCGGGCTGATCTGGACGCTCCGCGCAAGCAGCGGCACACGCTCACGCGGATCTTCCACCGGCTGCTTGACGAGTACGGCGCTGAGGAGGTGTCGTACGCGATGGTCCGTGACTACGTCTTCGATCGGCGCCGGGAGATCCGGGTCGAGGAAGGCCGCGGACCGCCGGCCTCTTTCATCCCGCAGACCCACCGCCCTGGCGATGAGGCGGAGGTTGACTTCGGGGACGTGTGGATCAACCTCGGCGGCACCCTGACGAAGTGCTTCCTGTTCTCGCTGCGGCTCTCCTACTCGGGCCGGTCCGTCCACAAGATCTTCGCGTCTTGCGGGCAGGAGGCTTTCCTCGAAGGCCACGTCCACGCGTTGAACACGCTCGGCGGCGTCCCCTACGGCAAGATCCGCTACGACAACTTGCGGGCGGCGGTCGCCCAGGTCCTGGGCCTGACCCGGCGCCGGGTGGAATCCGAGCGGTGGACCGCGTTCCGCTCGCACTATTCGATCACCAGTTTCTACTGCCACCCAGGCATCGAGGGCGCCCACGAGAAGGGCGGGGTCGAGGGACAGATCGGCTGGTTCCGGAGAAACCACCTGGTCCCCGTCCCGCAGGTGGACACCCTCGCGGAACTGAATCTGCTGGTCGAGCAGTGGGACCGGCAGGACAACGACCGCCGTATCCGGCTCCGCCCCAAGACCATCGGGGAGTACTTCCAGGCCGAGCACCCGCTGCTGGTGCCGCTGCCTGACGAGGTCTTCGAGACGGGGTTCGTCTCATCGGTGCGGGTGGACCGCTACGGGCAGGTCTCGGCCCGCACCAACCGCTACTCGGTACCGGTGCGGCTGATCGGCCAGATGGTACGGATCGTCCTGCACGCCTCCGAGCTCGTCGTCTACGACGGCTCCAAGGAAGTGGCCCGCCACGAGCGGCTGATCGCCAAGGGCGGATCTCGCCTGGACCTGGACCACTATCTCGAGGCCCTTGTCCGCAAGCCCGGCGCCCTTCCCGGCGCCACCGCCCTTGAGCAGGCACGCTCGGCCGGCAAGTTCACCCCTGTCCACGACGCCTGGTGGCAGGCCGCCTGCAAAGCCCACGGCGACGCCGAGGGCACCCGGGCCCTGATCTCGGTCCTGCTCCTGCACCGGCACATGGTCCACGAGGACGTGGTCGCCGGGATCGCGGCCGCGCTGAAGGCCGGCGCGCTGACCGCGGACGCCGTCGCCCTGGAGGCCCGCAAAGCAGCCGACACCGATGCCGGCGTGCCCGCCCCGCACCAGGAACGGATCTCACGCCCGGCGGAGGGTGGGGCGACCGTGACCTCGCTGACCGCGCGCCGGCTGGCCGCGCTGCCGCCCGATCCCAGGCCGCTTCCATCGGTGGCCGCCTACGACGAACTGCTGCGGCTTCGCCGCCGGCACGCCGGACCATCCGCCCAACAGGGGGAATCATGAGCGCGAAGCGCAACCGGGGACTGACCGAGGAAGCCGCGGACGCGGCCGTGGACCAGGCATGCCGGATGCTGCGGCTGCCGACGATCCGGGCCCAGTACCCGGAACTGGCCGCGGCTGCCGCACAGGACCAGATGACCTACCGCGGGTTTCTGGCCGAGCTGCTGATGTCGGAATGCGATGACAGGGCCCGGCGCCGTTCCGAACGCCGGATCAAGGCGGCCGGCTTCCCGCGCGACAAGTCCCTCCGGGCCTTTGATTTCGACGCCAACCAGGCCATCGACCCGGCCGCGATCCACACCCTGGCCTCCTGCGAGTGGGTCAAGAAGAGCATGCCGTTGTGCCTGATCGGCGACTCCGGGACCGGGAAATCACACCTGCTGATCGCGCTCGGCACCGAGGCCGCGATGCAGGGCTACCGGGTCAAGTACGTCCTCGCGACCAAACTCGTCAACGAACTCGTCGAAGCCGCCGACGAGAAACTCCTCGCCAAGACCATCGCCCGCTACGGCCGCGTCGACCTTCTCTGTATTGACGAGCTGGGCTATATGGAACTGGACCGCCGCGGTGCCGAACTCCTCTTCCAGGTTCTGACCGAGCGCGAAGAAAAGAGCTCTGTGGCGATAGCCTCCAACGAATCCTTTGGAGGCTGGACCAAGACCTTCACCGATCCCCGGCTCTGCGCGGCCATCGTCGACCGCCTCACCTTCGGCGGCAACATCATCGAAACCGGAACCGACTCCTACCGCCTGGCCATCACACGGGCCCGCGCCGAAGCAGCCGCGGCCGTCACAAACTGACGTCTGGTCTTCCGCCGACGTCGCGGGCGGCCGGTGTGATGCGGCACTCCGTGGGCGGGCTCTGTCGTCCTCTAGACCGTGGCACCGACAGGTTGCAGCCTCTGCATGACCCCGGCTGCGAGAACCTGACCGCTTGGGGTGATCATCATGTGATGGATGAAGATTTTTGGGCGGTGCTCCCGGATGCAGAGCGCGAGCAGTGGAAATACGTCCCGGGCCAAACACTTGGGCCGCTGCGGCTTGGGATGAGCTGGAAAGATTGCGTCGCCGTCATGACCGGGTGCGGGTTTACCGACGTTGCGGACATGACCGAGGCTCATTGGCACATTGCCGAGTTCAGTAGGCCGGAGCGGTATCCGTGGCAGGCGGCAGTGAAGGGCTACTTCGCGGGAGACGGCGCATTGGCGTATGTACTTGTCGATGGGCGAAGAGGCCCGCAGGTCACTTGCGAAGCGATCCGCCTGATCGGCCGTGTCCCATCGGAACTCAACCAGGAAATGGAGGCGTACGCCGCCAGGCACGACCGGGGCATCAGGTTCGGCTACGGCGGAGACATCTTCTGTGACGGCTTTGAGATCGAGCCAGGCACACAGCGTGCTGGTGACGCCGTCGTCACCTGGGCCTTGTTCTTCAGCGCCGGGGATGACCACAGCGTCGCCCGGGATGGCGCTCCCGCAGCAGTCTGGCGCCACTGGTAGCCGACCGCGGGTGGCGTCGAGTTGTTGCTTGACTGCGGTCTCAGCTCGGACCGGCTTGATGCGGTGGTCCGGGAGTTCGACTGCTGTCCACAGCAGCTGAACTATCGGTCTCTCCCGCCTCCAAGGTGGAGTCACCTCTCACATTCAGATCTTGCCCCTGTGGCCCCTGAACGGAGTCAGGACTGACTTACCACTGGAGTCAGTTGTCACTGTCAAAGCCACCCAAGCCGTCGCCGTGATGGAGAGCCTGACGGACTGCGACCGGCTGTTCTACCGCCACGGCTACCGCGGCACCAACGACGGCATCGGCAACACCATCAACCATCTGCTGAACGTCTTCGCCGACCGGCTCGCCGAGGTCCGCCCGCACGACCCCATCCCGCTGGTGGACGAGAAGAAGTGGCGTTTCACCACGCGGCAGTTCCGCCGGACTTTGTCTTGGCACATCGCCTTTCAGCCGTTCGGGGTCGTCGCGGGCAAGATTCAGTACAAGCACACGAAGGTCGCGATGTTCGAGGGCTACGCGGGGAACTCGGCCTCCGGTTTCCCCAGCGAGGTCGAGAGCGAACAGCAGCTGGCCCGCACGGAACACTTCCTCGACCAGTACGAGGACTTCAAGGCCGGAGTACGGATGCCACCCCGCCTCGCCGAGGAATTTACCCGCCTCCGCGACGAGCTCGGCGACTTCCCAGGCCGCGTGATCGACACCGCCCGGCTGCGGGCGATGCTGACCAACCCAGCCCGCACCTACTACCCCGGCGTCCTCAACGACTGCTACTTCGAGGCATCCACAGCGCTCTGCCTCCCGCGTCGTCCCTCCGCAGAACTGCAGGCGGCACCCGTGATGAATCACTGCCAGCCCGCGAAGTGCCCGAACTCCTGCGTCCTTCCCCAGCACCGCCCGGCGATCGACAACGTCATCGGCGACGCCCGGCAGCTGCTGACCATCCGGCCCCTTACCGGCCTCCAGAAGACCGCGCTGAACCAGCAGATCGAACAGATGGGGCGCATGCGCGACCAGGCCGAGGAGCCCACCCGATGAGCGTCACACCCACAGTCCACGCCGCCCTGAGCGAGGCCATGGACCGCCTCCTGGCCGGCGATCCGCAGCACAGCGACGGCCAGCTCACCGTCGCCTCCCTCGCCCGCGAGGCGGGCACCTCACGGGCGACCGCCTACCGGGCCCACGACACCCTGGAACTCTTCCGCAAGCGCGTTGACGAACGCTCCACCGGCCCGGACGTCCCGGCGACCCTGCGCGAGCGCATCCGCGAACTCCAGGGCCAGCTCCGCGAGGCCCGTCGCGCCCGCCACGAGGAGATCACCGACCTTCGCCAGTCCCTCGACACCCTCGCCCAACACGTCCAGGCCCTCACCCTGGACAACCAGCGTCTGCGGGCCGAACTCGCCCGGCAGGGCACCCTCACAGTCCTTCCGACAGCCGGACCACGACCTGGATGACAGTCACGACGGACAACGGCCAGACGGCAGTACGCGAGGCTCCGCACTGCCGAAACGCCGGTCACAGCCGGGTGTTCGCGACCTGCTCCACTCGCTGAAGCACGGTCAGGCAGCCCGCGACCGCGCCAGCGGCCCACCGAGCCGCTGGCGCCGATACGTCCCGCGATCAGCAGACCACAGACCCCATCGCACGGCCACCCGGCCCGCCTCGGCTGCCGTCCTGCCCGCCGTCAGGGGGTGTTGGTAGGAACCAGCGCCCAGTTGAGCCTGGTGTTGGTACTCAAGGGGGTGCAGACTCCGACCGCGACGATGTTGTTGAGGGAGCTCCAGCACACATTTTTGCCGGCGTTCTTGATGTGAAGGTCGGGGGTGTTGGCCCACTTCTGGTCGTTGGTGTTGTTGCACGGAACGAAGCCGACGGCAGGAACCGTGTCGATGCCCAGACCCCCCAGCCCGCTGGCGCACTGGCCGCTGGTGACGCTCTTGATCTGCTGGGTCGTGGTGTCGTAGGTGAAGACCTGATTGTCGTTCGAGAGGGCGCAGTCGTTGAGCTTCGCAGGCACTGGGCTTTCGCCTGGAGCCGTGGCGACTGCGGTCACACACTTGCCGAGGGTGCCCGAGTGCAAGCTTGTGATGCGGAACTCGACGCCGGTGAGCGGGAAAGCAACGGCGTGTGCGGCGGGGGTGGTCAGTCCGAGTGCCGTGAGGGTCAGGAGGGCGGTGGTTGCGGTTGCAGCGAGGCTTCTGATCCGGGTGGCGTGCATGGGGCCATCTTTTCGTCGTCGGTTTGGTGCTCTATGGCACCGGTGTGGGGACGATGCTTGCCCACGATCCAGGGCGAGTTTGAAGGACATGCGGAGCATTACACCCGATTGATTGCCTTATCCGCGCGACTGGGTGAATTGCCCGGAGCGGAAGGCGAGGCTGTCCAATCGCGTAATCACGCGCAATGTGCTGGCCGGCGATCGGCGCCGATGGGGGCCGAGTCGCACGCAACGCAGCGGCGTGGTGCCATCAAACCGGACCCGGCCCCAGCAGACGCAGCGCGGAGCTGACCAGCCCCCACCACTCAACGCGTCTCGGGTGACGTCCCGGCCACCAGGACCAAATCCCGTGGCGAGCGACGGCCGGCACCAGGTGTCAGAGGACGTCAGTGCGCATCCGGTACGCGACTGACTCGTTGAGATACAGCCTGCCCCGTTCAAGTCCCCCAAGCGGGGCACGGCCTGTGACGTCGGGGCGGCCGTTGAGTGCACCGCGTCCGTCCCGACACCCCACAGGCCGTACGGACCTGCGACTCCGTGATCGGTAGGAGTACCTACCACCCTCATCACAGTCCGTCACCACCGGATGCGAGGCAGGGCCGTTAAGTGGACACACTCGCCGCACGAGGTCGACCTGAGCATCGTCGACCACCCGGCTGAAGAGATCCTCGAACTCGGATGGATCAGGACTCCGGGGCGCCTTCGTCGTGTTGGTCAGCCGGTCATCGACCGGCACCTCCGGGCAGGGACAGCTTCCCCGATCGAGTGAATCTGTTCCCGGGCCCCCACGAGGCGGAATCGCTGGTGAGACAGGGATCTGCCCGGATAACCCAGTCGATAAGTGCGGTTCGGGGGTCGGCGAGCGTGCGGCGGGCCCAATCGGCTGCCTGTGCCCGGTCGCGTGGCCAGGTGGGTGGTCGGCGAAGTGCTCGCACGGTGTCGTCAAGGTCGGCCAGGTGCTCGCCGGTGTTCTGGATCCGCCACCCGGCGGTCTGCTGTTTTCCTGCTGCAACGGTGCCGAGTGGTCGACCCTCCTGGTAGGCCACCCACACGGGCTCGGTGGTGTCGCCTAGCCTCACAAAATCGATCGGCATGTCATCGACGTGGCGGCGGAATTGGTCGGGCAGTTCGGCAGCGACCGGCGCCCTGTTGGCCCACTCCTGGTGCGGCGAGGTCGTCAACTGAGCCACCACAGCAGAAATGCGGCCGTTGCCGCGGCTAGGGCGCCGGCCAGTGGAGCGGTGCACTTGACGCGCTGCCCGACGATGAGCCAGAAGACACCGCGCCCCGCAAGTGCGGTGGCTGTGATGTACAAGAGCCACACACCGGTGGCTGAGATGGACTCGGTCGACATCCGGGGCTCCTTTGAGCGGCCATTGTCACGGGAGGTATCGGGCTGTTCAGCGGCGATCGGCGCGGCCTTGGGGGTGCCGGTCTCGCTCGCCGTTCCCCGAGATGTCGGCGGCGACGCGGCGACCGCCTCGGGTCACCCCTGGGCTTCGAGTTCTACACAGATGGCCGCCAGGTCCTGGGCGGACACTTCGCCGTCGCGCCAGGCGAGTTCCCCGGCGATCGACCCCCGGCAGGGGTCCACCGGGGCCACGGCCAGCCAGACGTCAGTGTCGACGCCCCAGCCGTACTCAGATGCCCACTGCATGACGTCATCGGGGATTTGAATGCCCGCGGTATCGGGTTCCGTTACGGGGGCATGGGGGGCCTCGCCGCGGATGACGGACCAGGTGCAGCTCACAGCTTCCTCCAAGGGGTCGGGACGGGCACGGCTTGTGCCGCCCGCTGAGGCCCTCGAAGGGTCGATGAGGGGGCCCAGTGTAGGCCCCCGGCGGACGGTGTGGCGGGGTTACTGCGGGGCGGCGTCGCCTTCTGGGAGGTAGGCAAGGTCCTGGCCGTCGTCGCTGATGGTGAGGTACGAGGGCCGCTCGCGGCGGGTGGGCACGATGCGGTCGAGCCAGGTGCGGGGTTCGACGTCGGCGGGCCGCATGTCGGCGGCGTCCAGGACCCGGAGTTGTTCGCTGGAGAGCACGTCGGCGAAGTGGTAGGGGTAGACGGCTCCGGCCCACAGCTGGAGGCGTCCCTGTTCGATGATGATGCTGATCGGGTTGGATCCGCGCCAGGCCCGGTACGGCTCCTGGAGGGGGGCGGCGGCGGCGCGGTCGAGGTAGACGCGGGCGCGCCGGGTGCCGGCGGCCCACGGGTATTTCGCCGGCTCGGCCATGACCTCGGCTGCCCATCGGGCGACGGCGTCGGCGGGGTTTCCGTCGCGGTGCAGGCGCACGATGAAGTGCCGGCCGTCGGGGGACAGGGCAAGGCCTGCGCCGACGGTGTGGAGGCTTTCGGCGCTGGCCCGCAGGACGCCCGTCGGGGTCAGTTCGAGGTAGCGGTGGGGGAACACCTCGTGCGTGAGGTCGTCCGGAAAGCCGAGTGCCCGCAGCAGCCGGACGGTGTTGGACGGGCCGGTGCCGCCGTATCCGGAGAGGCATTCCTCCACGCCGATCACGGCGCCGTCCTCGCCGTGGATCAGCATGTTCGGGGCGTCGTGCTCGCCGAGGTCGGGGAGGGCGCTCGGGTCAAGGCCGGATTCCAGGATGATGTCGGCCGGGTTGAAAGCGACCTGGACGCGGGTGATGGCGCCGAGTGCGCCGGCCTCGACATAGGCGCGGGCTTGGTCGGCGGTGAGGACCGGGATCAGGGGGGCGTCGGCGGCGGGGTGCGGGGTGCTGGTGCGGGCCCGCTCGACCATGCCGGTCACCGTCCGGTGGGTGACGCCCAGTTCGCGGCCGATGGCTCGCAGGCCCGTTTCGTGCCGGGCGGCCTCGTGCTGCTCGCCGAGCGTCACGAGCCGTTCCACTGAACGGTCCCGGTCGGCCTCGGCTTTCCGTAGCTGGCGGGCCAGGACGGCGATTTTGTGGTGACGGGCGTGCATGTCTGCCTGGTGCTTCCGTACCTCGGCTTTGAGCTCGGAGTGATCCATAATCCGGGACTCTAGGTATCCAGACAGTGGAGAGCAAGGTATCCAGGTCTCGAACTTTGGGTCTCCACAAATGGGTCGCAGAGTTCCGGATATCAGGATGGCGTGCGTTACGTCTGGGGATTCGGCGGCGCCGAGCCTTTGTTTCCCGATACCGTGCCCAAGTCGGTAAACACAGATAGTGAGATCCGCGCACATGATGTGACGGCGCGGCGGTAGGGTTCCGGCATGACGAATCCAGCGCTCGGCGCGGACGAACTCGTGGAGATGCTCGGGCCCTTCGCGGCGGGCTGGCCCGGCCTCGGCCTGACCGTCACCCGCAGCGGGTCCGCGGGCGATCAGGTGACGGTGTGGCAGGGCGTCGACCTCGTCGGCTACACGGAGCCCTCCGACCGGTTCCCGGATCTGCGGGTCTACTTCGCGGCGGTCACGCTCGACACCGGGGGAAACCCGCGCGGTGTGCCCTTCCCGCACGGCTTCCTGCCCCCCGACCCGCTGCGGGCCCGGCACGGCGAACGTCTGCGCTGGCTGCCCTCCGGCCACCCCGACCGCCCCACCGACAACAGCCCCGCACGCCCGGTCACCCCGGTGGAGGCATCGTGACGCAGTGGCCGGCGGGCCCGGTGACCCGGAACGCGACCAGTGCCGAACTGCCGCCGTGGCGGCCGCCGGAGCCGCGTGAGCTGCCGGAGTGGCGTACCCGGATCCGGGAGTACCTGGGTACCGGCCTGGCGATGCAGTCGATGGCGTCCGCGCTCAACGCGGGGCAGGCCACCATCATTCCGACGGTGCCCGGGATGGACGCGAGTGTGGGTGCCGTCGGCGCACAGCTGCTGCTGCGGGAGGAACAGGAGCGGCTACGGCAGGCCCGTCTGTACTACGCGACCGCGGACATGACCGCGCTCGCGCTGGCCGCCGCGGCCACGCCTCCGGCCGAGCCGATCAGCGCCGAGCGGCTTCCCTCGCCGTTCGGGCTGATGCTGTTCGCCGAGCCGATCGGCGGCTACACCATGCGGATGGGTGAGGGGTTCGCGGACGTCACCGTGCCCATCGTCGCGGTGAGCTGGGGCCGTTGGACTCCGCTCGATGTCGCGCTCGACCGCGGGGCCGTGCGCTGGCTGGCGGTGCGCGAGGATCGACCGGCCGTCATCCCGCCCGCGTACAAGGGGGTGTGGATGACGTTCTGGTCGCCCAGCGACGGTGGGCAGTACGCGGCCATGGCCCCGGACGCGGTGGTGGCCATGGGTCCGGACGGCCGGCCTACCACCGCGGCGGACGTGATCAGCATTCAGGGCATGACCGCCCCGCTCGGCTGGGACAACGAACTCGTGCTGGCCTTCGGCGGGAAGTTCGCCGAAGGCCGTCCGGACACCTGCGACCAGTGGGCACAGGTCGTCTACACCGCCTGGCAACTGATCTCCCAGGGCGGCCGCCGGCTCATCGAGTCCGAACCGGTGGAACGGCCGCGGGCCGGACGCAAGCGCGACGCACGCGATGGCATCACCGACACCGGCGACGTCCAGGTGATCCGGATTCACTCCGCACACCGGCCGCCCCGTGAGGCCGCCGAGCAGGACGCGGCCGCCTCGGACGGACGCCGGGCACCGCAGTACACCTGCCGGTGGCCCGTGCGCCCGCACCGCCGGGACCACTGCATGAACACCGCCCTGCACGCGGGCAAGGGCTGTACGCATGAGGAACGGATCATCCCCGCGCACATCCGGGGCCCCGAGGGCAAGCCGTTGCGGGTCAGGGACACTGTCCACCTGTGGGATCAGCAGCCTGAATCCGACACCGGCGACGTCCCCGCGCCCCGCTCTCAGACCTGACCACACGACAGATCGCCACCACACCGAGGAGACCGATGGACATCGATTGGGGCGGCGCCCGCGCCGAGGACACGGGGACCGCGACGGGCACCATCGGCGGCGCCGATGGCGTGCACGCGCCCTCCGGGGCGGTGGTGGTCGACCGTGACGCGCTGGTGGCAACGCTCCGGGACCGGATCGACGCCTACCTGAGCGAGGTGGACCCGGACATCATCGACGCCGACGACCTCGCCGAGTCGCTCGTCTACTACATCGTGCGGAGCAACGGATGATGGCCCTCGGCGTCGGCGGGGCCGTCGCGGCCGTCTCCGCCGCGTTCTGGGCCGGGGTACTGGTCGGCATGGACACCGGCACGGCTGCCCGGGACTCGATCACCACCGCCGCGTGGGCGTCGGCCGCCATCGCGGCCGCGCTGTGGGCTGGGATCCCGTACGTACGCATCTCCGCCGCGCGGGAGGCCGCGAGAATCCGGGCCGGGGGGAGCTTCCGGTGACCGCAACCGCCGGGCTGCCCGCTCAACTCGGCGTACACGCCGCAGGCCTGTCCGGCGGGTACACGGTCCTGCAGGACGGGCGGGTACGGGTACCGGACGGGTACACGGTCGACGCCGAGACGCTGCGGCGGGCCCTTGCCTCCGTCCCGGCCAACACCCGGCGCTCCCGCGACTCGCGGGCGACGGCGTTCGTGGCCTGGTGCAAGGATCACGGGCGCCTACACACCGACCCGGGCACTCTGGCGGACTACGCCACGTGGCTCGCCGGCCGGCGGCATCCGGCCGAGACGATCGCGGCCTACACCAGCACCGTGGCCGGCCGGCTCGCGGTCGATGCCCGCGTACTGGTCTCCGCCTCCGAGCGGGACCTAATCGCCCAGGTGATCGCCCACCGCGCGCAGGAAGAGGCCGCCGACCCGGACGGCCAGGACGACCCGTTGCAGGCGCCGGAGTGCACCCGCCAGGACCTGGCGGCGATGCTCGCGGTCCACTCCCCGGACACGGTGCAGGGCATCCGGGACCGATTCATCTTGGCCCTCGACTGGTACATGGCCGGCCGCGCCTCGGAACCCGCGTCACTGAACCTGCGGGACCTCGCGGTGGAGTCGGCCGAGTACCTGGATCCGGACTCCGGGGAACTCGTGGACCTGGCCGTGCTCGTCGTCACCCTGCGCCGCTCGAAGACCAACGCCTACGCGCGCTCGCGGGACGTCATCCGCATCGCGGCGCAGGACGACGAGACGTGCCCGGTGGCAGCCTGGCGGGCCTGGGAAAGGGTCCTCACCGCGCACGGCGTCACCTCGGGGCCGCTGCTACGGCGCGTCAAGAACAACCGGCTGACCACGGCGGGCCGTCCGCCCGCCGACCCGACCCGGGCCGGCGGCATCGGGGACCGCACCATCCGCAACCTGATCCGCGACTCCGCCCAGTCTGCCGGCCTCACCCGCGAACTCACGCCGGAGGAACGCGCGCTGCTGTCGACGGCGGCCGAGTCGGCGGAGCTCGCGACCGTCGCAGAGCACGCCGAGCGGGCGGCGATCCGGGTACGGCGCCGGCTGGCCCGGCGGGCTCTGCGCCGCTCTCTGCGCCGCTACTCCGGCCATTCGATGCGGCGGGGCCCGGTGCGGCACCTGCAACGGCTCGGTACACCACGGCACGTCATCGAACGTCAGCTGCGGTACGCGCCCGGTTCCAAGGCGCTCGCCCGGTATGAGGACGGTTCCGTGGCCCTGGCGGAGAATCCCACAGTGCCGGCTCGTCTAAGACCCCGGCCGCACTCAGGCGGTTGACTGGCGGGGTGGGGTCAGCTGGGCGGCGATGGAATGTCCAGCCAGCCGCCCTGCACACGCATGAACTTGTCGGGGGGAAAGGCGATGTCCAGGGGGCCGAGGTCTTGAAGGCCGTGGTGCAGTAGGCACAGGTACAGCACATCAGTGGTGGCCAGAGTGTGCCGGTGGCCGTGGTCGTCAGTGATCAGGAGCAAACCGTAGCCGTCCGGGGCGGGCGGCAGCTTCGCCGCCCGGCAAAACTCCTCGTACGGCCCTGTGCCGTGCATGCTGGGTGTGCACCAGCCGTACTGCCACACTCGGGATCTGTCCTGCTTGTGGGCATCCACGCTCATGCCCGGTCAACGAGACCACTGGACAACGGTGCTGGAGGCACCGCCGGCGGGTCACAGCTTCTCGCCGAGACTGCGCAGCAGGGCGGCTGCCTCCTCCAGCCGTTGGAACGTCCCCACTGCCCCGGGGCGGTGGGTCACGTCGGGGTGCCACTTCTTGGCGGCCACACGGTAGGCCTTCTTCAGCGTGGTGGTGCCGTCGTCGCTGAGCTCGGCCAGGCTGAACACAACGGCACGCGCCTCCGCCGAGGTGGCAGGCCTCTGAGCACCCGCACCCGCCCCGCCACCTCGTCGCCTGCGGGCCTGTTCCTCGCCTTCCCGGCGGCGTTGCTGTTCCTCGTGGAAGCGGCGGGCCTGCTCGGCCTCCTCCCGGCGCCGGTCCCGGTACGCACGCTGCTTGCAGGGGTCCCGCCGGTAATGCTCCAGGATTGAACGCTAAGGAATGATCTTGGTCTGAGGGTCTCGGTTCGATCACTGGCGGGACGGCTGTGACGCCTGTTGCCTAGCGTCACGGCTTGTGACTATTGAGTATCTTTCAGAAGACCAGATAGCCCGGTACGGGCGCTTCGCCGGGGAGCCGTCGGCGCAGGAGTTGGAGGAGTTCTTCCGGCTGGACGCGGCGGCCTTGGAGCAGGCGGCAGCCAAACGGCGTCCGCATAATCGCCTGGGCTGGGCTGTGCAGTGGGGCACCGTGCGGATGCTGGGCACCTTCTTGTCGGCACCGGCCGAGATGCCACCTGGGGTGGCCGCGTTTGTCGCGGAGCAGTTGGGGATCGACGATCCGTTGTGTCTGAAGCTGTACCCGGAGCGGTTGCCGACCCAGCACGAGCACGCCCGGGAGATCCGGAAGCTGTTGAAGATCCGCGATTTCGAGGAAGGCGATCTGGCTCTGCGGGAGTACATAGCCGGCCGGGTGTGGGTGTCGAACGAGGGGCCGCGGGGGCTCTTCGACCGGGCGGTGACGTGGCTGTTGCGTAACCGGGTGCTGCTGCCGGGGCTGACGCCGCTGGGCTACCTGGTCGCTGAGGTCCGCAAGGGCGAGCAGGCGCTGATCTACTCGGTGGTGGACGCACCGGTGGATCCGGAGTTCAGGCGTGGGCTGCTGGAGCTCCTCGACGTGCCGGACGGCGCCCAGACCTCGGTTCTGGAGGGGTGGCGCAAGGGCCCGCGGGATGTGTCGGGGCGGGGACAGAAGGCCGCGTTGGAGCGGGCGCGGGACATCCATGGGGTGAAGGCGGGGGAGCTGGACTTGTGGCGGGTGCCGCCGGTGAAGCTCGCGGAGCTGGCCCGGTACGGGATGAGTGCGCATGCGCCGACGCTGCGCAGGCTGGCGGAGCCGCGGCGTACGGCGACGGTGCTGGCCACGATGCGGCACCTGGAGGGCTCCTCCGTCGATGACGCGCTGACGCTGTTCGATGTGCTGATGGCCACGAAGCTGCTGGCCCGCGCGGAGCGCGAGGAGGACAAGGCGAAGCTGAAGGGGCTGCCGAAGCTGCGGAAGGCGGCGGCGAAGGTGGCCAGCGCGGTCTCAGTGCTCCTGGACGTCCCCATCGAGAGCGAGGCCGGCGAGGACGATGGGGAGCCGGTGGCGCTGAGCGTGGCGCAGGCGTGGGAGCGGATCGAGCAGCTCGTTACCCGTGAGGAGCTGGCCAAGGCGATTGTGGAGCTCGGCGAGCTGCTGCCCGAGGGGACGGATGAGGACGCGGATACCGCCTGGCGCAAGCAGTTGCTGGAGCGGTATGCGACCGTGCGGCCGTTCACCTCGCTGCTGGCCGAGGTGATCGGGTGGGGTGCGACGCGGGCCGGCACGCCGATCGTGGAGGCGCTGCGGGAGCTGGGGAAGGTGCAGGCGCGGCGTAAGCCGGGCCCCGAGCACATCGACGCGTCGCTGCTGGACGGGACGTGGCGGCGTCTGGTGCTGGGTAACCCGTTGCTGGCACCGAGCGGGTACATCGACAAGCACGCGTGGACGTTTTGTGTGCTGGAGGCCCTGCACACCGCGCTCAAGCGCCGGGATGTGTACGCCAAGGGGGCGGACAACTGGGGTGATCCGCGCGCACGGCTGCTGTCCGGGCCGGACTGGCAGGTCAACCGGCCCCGGGTACTGACCGCGCTGGAGCTGTCGGGCAGTGCGGACGAGCACCTGGGCGAACTCGAAGTGCTGCTGGACGAGATGTACGCCCACGTCGCGGAGGGCCTGCCGGGCAATGCCGCGGTGGACATCGTGGACGGGAAGATCCGCCTGGACCGGCTGGAGGCGGAGCCCGAGCCTGCCGGATACAGGCCGGTGCATGACGCGGTGCAGGCGATGCTGCCGAGGATCGACTATCCGGAACTGCTCCTGGAAGTCCACGCGCGCACCGGCATGTTCGACTCTTTCGAGCACATCGGCGGGAAGGTCGCCCGCCCCGCTGATCTGGACCTCACGCTGACCGCGCTGCTCGTCTCGAAGTCCACGAATATCGGGTTCGAGCCGGTGATCAAGCCCGGCGAGAAGTCGCTGACCCGCTCGCGGCTGACCGCCGCGGACTGGGGCTACTGGAACCTGCCCGGGATGAGTGCCGCCTCCGGTCTGCTGGTCACCCGGCAGGGCGACATCGACATCGCCTCGGACTGGGGCGGCGGACACGTCGCCTCCGCCGACGGTATGCGCTTCAACGTACCCCTGCGCTCGATCCACACCCGCCCGAACCGGAAGTACTTCACCGGGCGCGGAGCAACCTGGCTCAACGTCGTCTCGGACCGGGTGATGGGCCTGGGCGGCATCGTCATGCCCGGCACGCTGCGCGACTCACTCGGCATCCTGGACGCGATGTTCAACCTCGACGGCCCGGTGCGGCCGGAGATCGTGATCACCGATACCGGTTCGTACAGCGACCTGGTCTTCGGGCTCTTCGCGATCTGCGGCTACCAGTTCTCACCGAGGATCGCCGACATCTCGGACGCCCGGCTGTGGCGCCTGGACATGGCCAAGGACTACGGGCCGCTCCAGCCGGTCTCCCGCCAGCGCGTACAGGTCGAGCGGATACGCCAGAACTGGGAGGACATGCTCCGCGTTGCCGGGTCGCTCCAGACCGGCAAGGTGCGGGCGTACGACCTGCTGCGGATGATGACCAGCGGCGACCGCATGACCGGCCTGGGTGACGCGTTCGCGCACTACGGCCGCATCTTCAAAACCCTCCACCTGCTCCAGTTCATCGACTCCGAGGCATACCGGCGGATGATCGGTGTCCAGCTGAACATCGGCGAGGGCCGCCACGCGCTGGCCCGGAGCATCTTCTTCGGACGGCTCGGCGAGCTCAGGCACGCCTACCGGGAGGGGATGGAGGATCAGTTGGGGGCGCTGGGCATGGCCCTGAACGCGGTGGTTTGGTGGAATACGCTCTATATGGACGCCGCGGTCAAGGAGCTGGAGGCCGGCGGGCTGACCATCTCATCTGAGATCCGCTCCCGCCTCTCCCCGCTGGTCCACGAGCACATCAACTTCCATGGCCGGTATCCGATCGTACGCAGCCACGGCGACGGATCCCTTCGCCCGCTGCGCGACCCGGGCGCCCCCGAGGAGTAGTCCCGGGCAGCGGTCGACCCCGGATCGGGCCCTTGCCCACGGTCGGGGCCGCTGCCGGGTCGGGTACCGGCTCCACCCGGATCGGGGGGAGAACCAGGGAGCCGGTACCCGGAGCGGGCCCCGTGGAGGGGCCCGGACGTCCATGAGTACAGGACACGAGCCGCCGGCCTGGGGATTGGGGCCGGAGTGTCCAGGGAGCTGTCCCTGGACACGGGAGTCCGAGCCGCCGGTGAGGTGCCGCCGCGCAGGATTGGCTGAGGCACTGTCAATTTGTGTGCACTGGAACCGAATCCGCCAGGGAGCTGCCGTCGGCGCGCGTTCGGAAAACCATCTCGAACGACCGAACAAGTGAACTACGCTCAACGCGGTGAACACCAGAAACCGCGGCTTCATAGCCGCCCTCTGCGCTGCTCTCCTCCTGGCAGCCCCCGCGTACGCGCAGGCCGAGCCGACAGCGGTGCCGAGCACGACCGTCATGTACGGCGGGCTCGTCTCCGTCTCCAATCCTCTCCTTCCCCTCGGGTCCAAGGGCCCCCAGACGCCTGCCCCGGGCCTGGCCTCGCTCGCCCCTCAGGTGGCGACCCTGACCGAGCACGGCGACGTGACCGCACTGCGCGACGGAATCACCTACGCCAGCCCCGCCCCTTCGCCCGGCATCGCTGCCGAGGCTGCGGCCGCCCCTGTCCCGTCCGTCACCGTGGAGGACTGCCGCAGCAGGTACCCGAACTACGCGAGCGCCACGTCGGTGGTCATCGACCACTTCAACTACTGCCTCGTGGGCACCTGCGTGTACTACACCCTCAACGGGGAGACCGGCGCGGTCATCGGCACCACGACCTGGCGCTGTGTCGCAGCCGGGCGTGGTGCCCGAGCCACGCGGAGGATGAACTTCGACGTCGGCTACGACCGTTTCCTGGACGTAGGAACCACCAACCTGGCCGCGCATCTGGAGACGCAGCTGACGACCGGCGGGTACAGCGGTACGGACGGGTCCAACCCCGCCTGCGCTGTCAGTGCCACCAGCGGAAACCCCACCAGCCGGATCGCCTGGCAGGGCGGTGCGCGGGCGAGCTACACCGTCACCTCGAACAAGGCCGACGGGTACAGCCGCGACTACCTCTCCCGGTGCGGCATCAGCCTCTACGGCCGCTCCAGCCTGCCGATCTGGGCCGGCATCTTCAACACGGGCGGACGGATGGACTCCGCCACGTACCTCGGAGCCAACGTGAACGCCGCGATCTTCGACCGCGTAATTCCCGTGATGCAGGAGTACAGCCTCTCCTCGACCGCTCACTCCCAGATCGCCAACCACATCTGGGATGCCTTCTACCTCCCTGCCGGAACGATCCCGCAGAAGGCCGGCAAGCAGATCCCCGGCTCCCTCGACTCCGGCAAGCCCCTGACCCGGCTCTACGACCAGTGGGACGATGCGGCCGGAGCCTTCAAGCAGAAGAACGAGTCTGGGAAGAACGCGGCATGCCTCACGCTGCCCACCCCGCCCACCGGCTACGACTGCGACGAGTTCCCCTTCGCCTCCACCTGGGAAGGCGCCGGCGTCGGGGACAACAACTTCTCGGTCCGGTACGTCGACGCCACGCAGAATCGGAGCGCCGGAGGAACCCTCGGGGCCTGGTTCGGCGCGGACCGCATCCTCCACAAGGACGCCTTCTACGTGAACATCGTCAACTGATCTCCAGCTAAACCTCGATGCCCATCGATCGAGCGGCGGGGCGGCCAACACGCCGGCCCCCCCCCCCCCCCGGTCGAGGAAGTAGCGCAGCGATCCGC
>NZ_JBWJVM010000073.1:0-45123 GCF_056428985.1 Streptomyces sp. CA189
ACTTTTGTCCGCGGACAAAAGTCGGCCCACGGAAACGGGTCGAAATGGGGTCAAAAGGCTGCTGTTGCCCCATAGGAACATCCCCGCGCACGCAGGGTCTTGAGTGAGTCTGCTCGTAACGAGAGTCATCCCCGCGATCGCGGGGGGAGTGCTGCGGATCAGAGGTTAACTCCCGCCGGAGCGGGAGACCAGCACGCGCCACCATGGCCGAGAACCAGCCAACTCGGCGGACACGGTTCTTCAAGCGGAGTCACTTCCGCCCGCCCCGCCGCATCAGGATCGTCAGCGTCGCGCGGGCGTCGCGGCGGCGCTGGGGGTTGCGGGAGAGCACGGAGGAGGCGGCCACCGTGACGACGGCGCCGGTGAAGGCGAGGCCGGTGGCCGCGGTCAGGGTGGCGGCGTCCTGGAACACGGACTGCAGGGCGGACAGCAGAACGGACATGGGGGATTCCTTCGATTCGTACCCGGCGGTTGCTCCGCCCGGCGTGGTTCCACAGGTATCCACCGGGTGAAGGTCTTCCGGCGATGTCCGGAGAGCTTGAGGCAATGGATCTGTGCAGGTCAGGGAGGGGATAAGAATGGTTCCGGAGAAGTTCTCCGCTGAGGGCGGTGAGACCGGCGGTCAGGTGTCCGACTTCTCGGTGGAGCTGGCGGCACTCCACGCGGCCGCGGGCGGGGGCAAGGAGCTCACGCTCAGAGACCTCGTCGAACTCGGTGTGCCCCACGGGTTCAAGGTCGCTGACTCCACCCTCAGCGGATGGCTCACGGGACCCTCGGTTCCCACCCAGGAGCGGCACGTCCGCTACGTGCTGCACCTGCTGATCCCCTTCCTGGAAAGCCGGGCGGCCCAGCGAGTCAAGGACCACCGGCGAGCGGGGACGGAGACCTGGCGGGCCCGGCTCGTCGCGGCGCAGGCCGTCCGGAAGAGCGGGCAGGGCGGCCGCGGCCCCCGCATCGGCGCGGCCTCGCCCGGCCGGCTGTTCGGAATGCCGTCGCAAGCCCTCCAAGACGTGCTGCCGTACGAGTTCGTCGGCCGGGACGGGGAGCTCGACGAGCTGGCGGCCTTCGCCGCCGCCCCGGACGGCGGTGCCGCCTACGCCTGGTGGCAGGCGGACGCCTGGGCCGGGAAGACCGCCCTGCTCGCCTGGTTCGCCACACGCCGCCTTCCCGTCGGCGTCGATGCCGTGCACCACTTCATCGCCCGGCGCCTGGGAACCAACCGCCGGGAAGACTTTCTCCTGGCGGTCGGCGAGCAGCTCGCTTCGGTGGCCGGGCGGAAGCTACGGGCGCCGGAACGCGGCCGGTCGGAGGCCCTGCTCCCCCTCTGTGAAGAGGCCGCGAAGGCCAGCGCCGGACGCCACCGGCGCCTGCTGCTGATCGTCGACGGCCTCGACGAGGACGCGGACGCCGCCCCGGGCGGGATGAGCATCGCCGCGCTCCTGCCCAAGCAGCCCCCGCACGGCATGCGCGTCCTCGTGTCCGGCCGTGCCAACCCGCTGGTCCCGCAAGACGTGGCAGAAGGCCACCCGCTGCGGGATCCCGGCATCGTGCGCCGCCTGGCCGCATCGCCCGCCGCCCATGTCATCCGGGACACCGCCCTGCAGGAGCTGGACGCCCTGCTGGAGGACGGGCGCGTCGGCTCCCCGCTCCTCGGACTGCTCGTCGTCGCCCAGGGGGCCCTCACCGGCGCCGACATGGCCGAGCTGGCCGAGGTCAGGCCGCACGACGTGGGGAAGAGGCTCCGCAGCGTCGTCGGCCGCAACATGGCACCGACCGATACCGATGACCTCCTGCTGGGCGCATCACCGGCTCAGGACGATGCCGCCCGGCAGACGTTCGTCCTGGCACACGAGGAGCTGTACCGGGCCGCCGAGGAAGCCCTCGGCAAGCGGGAAATGGCCGCGTACGAAGCGTGCCTGCACGCCTGGGCCGACGACTACCGCGACCGGGGCTGGCCCGAAGACACCCCGAACTACCTGCTCACCGGGTACACGCGACTCGTACGGCACAGCGCGGATGCCGATCGGCTCACCGACCTCGTCCTCGACCCGCGGCGTCAGCTACGCCTTATCCAGCGCTCCGGACCGGACGTGGCCCTCGCCGATCTGGCCCTGGTCGACCAGCCGGATGCTGCCGGCACGCCACCGAGCCTGGTCACCGCGGCGGGGGTGGCCATGTCCCGGGAATGGCTCCTCCCGCACACCCGGCCCCTGCCGCGATCCATTGCGCGGGCGGTCGCCCGGCTCGGTGACGTTCGACGGGCACGGGCGCTGGCGGGCGCTTCCCCGCAGGCCCCGGCGAAGGCGGTGCACTTCGCCGACGTGGCCCGCGTACTGACGGAGACCGGACACAAGGATGCCGGTGACGTCGCACGGGAGGCGGGGGAGTGGGCGCGTACGGCCCTTCGCCAGGCCGGACCCTTCGGGTACGCCGGAGACGAGGCATGGGCGCAGGAAGCTGCCGGCCGGGCCGCGCTCGCGCTGATGGCCACGGAGCAGGTGGCAGCGGGCTTGGAGTTGCTCCGCGCGATCCGTGGATCGAGTACGGCCCGGTACGAGGCCTGGGCGGAGGCGGCCGTCTTCTTGGCGCCGGACCACCCCGAGTCCGCCGCGGAACTCCTGGACGAACTGGAGGATGAGGCCGCGGACCTGGCCGAGGAGCCGGCGGACGGAGGCGCCGCCGTAGCCGTCCAGATCTGGGAAACCGTCGCGACCGCGGCCCCCGACCGCACGAAGCGCCTCCACGACCGGATTGCCGAGCACGCCCACGCGGTGTGGCATGCGGCGCCGACGCTGGAGAACGTCTCCGTACTGGCGGGCGCGGCCTCGGCGTTGGCGCAGGCCCGGCCGGAGGAGGCCACAGGCCTCGCGTCCCTGGCGCACCGGCACGTCGCAGCGGTGCTCCTGGCCGGCGCCGCGCCGCTGTCGCCGGCGGACGCCTTCCACCTGGAGTTCGGCTTCCGCCAGACAGTCACCCGTCTCGCGGCGGCCCTCTCCGACGTCGGGATGCCCGCGAATCAGGTCGCCCGCCTTCTGGAACCGCTGGAACAGGTACTTCCCGGCGGGCCGGGAGACTGGTCCGAAGACCTCGGCGGCCTGGAGGAAGGCGAAGTCGAGTCCGAGGGCAACTGGCTGGCCGAGGAGGCCTTCGGGCTGGCGGAACTCGGCAACGACCGCGACGCGAGGAGCCGCTTGGACGAGGCTCTCGGCCTCATACGGATCGCGGGCCCGGGGACGGTGACGGGGCGGGCACCCCGGTGGATTCCCGCCCTGGCCGCAGCGCTCGTACGGATCGACGCGGCGGATGACGTCGAGGCACTGCTCGAACCGTGGCAGGACCAGGACGATCGCGCACGGGCGTACGCCGCAACGGCCTTGGCCTACGTGGACCTCGACCTCGTCGGTGATGCGCGTCGGAGCGCGCAGCGTGCGGCGCAGACCGCCGACGGGTCGGTTCCCAGCGGCACGTGGGCACACGTTGCACAGGCGCTGGCCTGCGCGGGAGAGGGGGAGGCCGCGGAGGACCTCCTGCGGCAGCACGTGGTGCCCGCGGACCGCAGCAAGAAGGCCGAATGGCGGCGGGCGGACCGGCTGGCCCGCATCGCCGTGGCTGCGGGCCTCGCGGAGCGCGATCGGGAGAGGGCGGACGAACTGCTCCTCCCGCTCCTCGAGAACCTGCACGCCGCCAAAGACGCACCACAGGGGATGTTCACCCTGCTGGCCCGCCTTGCCGGCCTCCTCCCCGCCCTGCCCGCGACGGGGGCCGACGGCCGGCACCCGTACGGCGCGCTCCTCCAAGAGGTGCAGGACGTAGGGCTCGGCTACGCGGACCGGAAGGATCCGAAGACCTGGCAGCCCGAAACGGTCCTGGTACATGCCCTCCTGCGCATCGGCGCGGATGAGGACCCCGGCCGCCAGCTGGACTGGCTGACCCGCAACTTGGCAAACCGAGGACCCGAGCACTTCCCCACGGCCGCGCTCGCGGTGGTCCACGCGGCGCGAGGTGATGTCGAGGCGGCCCGTGAGGTGGCCGAGCGGCTCACCGATCCGCGAAGCCGGGGGGCCGTGCTCGCCGCGGTGGCGGGTCACCTTGCCCGCATCCCGGTCCGCCCTCTCGCTGTGGCCGACCCTGCCACGCTGCTGGATCCTTTCACCCGCACCATCGAGCACCTGGCCCTGGACGTCACGCCGGACGTACGGACCGACGATCAGGCGGCCAGGAGGTTCCTCCACATGAGCCTGATCACCATGGGCTGGTACCACGCCCTGCCGGTCCTGGCCCGGGTCGAGCCCGAAGCGGTCACCCGCGCCCGGGACATCGCACTCGTCCACGCCGGTGCTGCTGGCGGCGCGAAGCAGGGCGGTGGTGGACACCGCGGGCGTGGAGATGTGTGACCTGCCGTGCCCGGCTACGCGGCGGACCGAGCCAGGGCGGCCGGTAGCCCATCCTTGTACGCCGCCCGGTCTGGGTAGAGGCTGGTCGTCCCTGCGCTCTGGTTTGTTCGAGCCGGCATCCCCTTTCGGTTCGCCGTCGTGCCGTCGAGGTTCACGAATGCACCAGGCTTGTGGACGCTCCGCACCTCACCCTGGTGTGTTGCCCAGGCCGAAGGTCAAGAAGGAGTGCTCGCCGAGCGGGGTCCTCACAGGGTGACGCGGCGGCAAGGAGGGTGACCCGAAGCGTGGAGTGTGCATAAATGAAGAGCAAATTTGACCTAAAACGACATAGTCGGTCGAGGTATGTTCGACTCGAACAGGTGGGGTGACCGGCTGGGTTCAGCCCGGGGCTGACCAGTGGACCGGTGTGAGGAGTTCTGGGTGGGGTTTGACGAGGAGTGGGCTCAGTTGCGGGCGGAGGCGGCCGCGCGCTCGACCTCATCTCCGGAGGCACCGGTGACCGTAGCGCCCGTGCTCGTAGCGGCTGTTCCCGTTGTCGAGACGGGGCCCGTCGAAGAAGCGGCGGTAGCGGGGCTGGAACGGCTCACGGAATTCCGCGAGGCCACCGTGCTGGTGCCCCTGGACCAGCGCGGTGGCCTGTGGACCGCCGTGTTCGGTGGTCTGGACTGGATCTGCGCCTTCTCCGGCGAAGCGGCACTCGCCCGCTTCGCCGAGGCTCGGGGCGAATCGGGGGACCGGTGGCCGTACCGGCGGGTGATCGGTGCGCGGTTGCTGGACGAGGTGATGCCGGCGCTGGACTTCCCGTGCGGAGTCGCGCTGAACGCGGCCGGTCCCGATGGCGCGGTGTTTCCGCCGGTTCGGGGGATCGTCGCGGATGCGGTGGCAGTTGACGGGGAGAAGGCGGCATGAGCGGGGACGGGGGCGATCTCGATGTCTCCAAGGCGGCACTGGGACAGATAGCCGAGGGGATCACGCAGACGCTGGCCGAGCTGAAGGAGCTCGGGATGGTCGGCACGGCCAGTATGGGCCGGGGATTCTCCGACCTGGCCCTGTCCGGGATGGAGACGGGGCACGACGGGCTGACATCCGCGCTCGGGACCTTCTGCGAGCGGTGGGAATGGGGTGTGCGGTCCCTGGTCCAGCAGGGCAACTCCTTCGCGGCGAAGGTCGGGCTGTCGGCGGGTGCGCTGCACGAGCAGGACCAGTACATCCAGGGCAGTTTCAAGGTGCTGACCAATTCGGCGATGGGCAACCCGTACGCCTCCGAGGAGGACGTCATCGGCAAGGGCTGGGGCGAGGTCCTCTCCGACAACCCGTACACGCAGATCCGCGACGCGGATTACAGCCGGGAATCCTTCGAGCAGGCCGACGAGAACAGCAAGGAAGCCTGGAAGGGCACCGTCCGGGACCTGAACAGCTCCGACATCCTCCTGCCCAACCAGCTCATCGACGCGGCCGGTCTGGGCGACGAGATGGACGCGGCCGTCGACGACATGGTCGGACCGGCGCCCGCGCCGCAGCCCGGTGGTGAGCGCTGATGCCGGACTGGGGCGGGCTGCTCAACCAGGGTCTGGGCAAGCTGGAGGACGGCTGGGACGCCACCACCAAGGTGGTGGGCAAGGGCGTGGACACGGCCGCCCACGGGCTCGGTGGCGCCCTGGAGTACGTGGGCGCGGACGACTGGGCGGACAAAGTCGAGGACTGGGGCGACGACATCGCCTCCGACCTGGGCGCCACGGTGCGCGAACAGGGGCTCGGACAGAGCGAGCAGGCCAACGAGCTCGTCCATGGCAAGCCCTCGGCCATCCGGGAGTCGGCCAAGCACATGACGGACTTCCGGGCGGCGTTCGACCGGGTCGGCCAGGGCATGAAAGCCCTGGACTCCGGCCATTGGCGAGGGGCCGCGGCTGATGCCTTCCGCGAGAAGTTCGCGATGCACCCGGCCGACTGGTTCCACGCTTCCGACGCGTGCGAATCCGCTGGTGGCGCGCTGAACCGTTACGCCGACACGGTGGAGTGGGCACAGGGGCAGGCGCAGGAGGCCATCGAGCTGTACAAGCAGGGGGTGAAGGCGTCGAAGGACGCCGAAGCCGCGTACAAGGAGAAGTTCGCCGCCTACGAGGCGTCCGTGAAGGCCGGCGGCGCCCCGGCGATCTGCCCGGCACCGGGCGCCGATCCGGGTGAGGCCGCCCGCGGCCGGGCGCGGGACATCCTCAACGAGGCCCGCCGCCAGCGCGACGAAGCCGCCGCCACGGCCGAGCGCGCCCTCACGGCAGCCCTCGCACACGCGCCGGCCGAGCCGCCGCCCATGGACCGCGCGCTCGGAACCTTCCTCGACTACCAGGGCGCTCAGGCCGTCGAGCTGAACCACGTCGTCGGGGGCGTGGTCAAGGGCACCGCGGGAATCCTCAACTTCGCCCGTGGCCTCAATCCTCAGGACCCCTACAACCTCACCCATCCCGCCGAGTACCAGCAGCACGTCAGCATGACCCTGGCCGGCCTCGTCTCCACCGCCGCCCATCCCGAACGTATCCCCGTCGCCCTGATCGACTCCTTCAAGGACGACCCGAGCGAGGGCTTCGGCCGGCTCATTCCCGAACTCATCGGCACGAAGGGACTGGGAGCGGCCCGAACCGGGGCAAGGGTCGCTGAGGAGGCGGTGGAGAGCGCGGCGCGCAAGGGGGTCACGCGGGAGGCCGCCCAGGCCGAGGGGGAGGCCGCGGCCCATGGCAGGAACGGCCTGAAGGGCGAGGACGGGCCGGTGGACGGTGATCCGGACGCGCCGTCCGGCACCGGCACCGGTGGAGACCGCCCGCCTCTCATGCGCCAGGACGACGACTTCAGCGCCGAGTACAACAGCCGAGGGCAGCGGAAAGCCCACCTCAATGCCGACGGCGACCTCGTGCCGGCCAATCCTGACGGTCAGGCGAGCATCGTCGACCACGTCGTCGGCCGGGACCCGGCGAAGTCGGACAGCCCGTACACATCCCTGAGCAGAGACGGAGCCGACGCCAAGGACTTCGGTGGCGGAAAGATCAAGATCGATCTGCCCCGTCTGGACGAGGACATCGCCGCGGGCCGTGTCCAGGGTGTCGAGGTCCATTCGCCGAAGGAAGTCCAAGCCGCTATTCAGGCCAGCGCGGACGAGATAGCCGGTCGCCCCGTCGATCTCACCGTGCCGCCGGGCAGCTCGAGGCCCGTGATCGCGGAAGCGGCGGCGGAACTGGGACTCAGCAACACGAAGACCAAGCGCATCGTTCAGCGCATGGTGGACATGATGAACACCCAGCGTGACGAAGAATGGCTCATCAAGGGTATTGTGCCGAGTGATTACATCACCGGACCGTAATAAGACAGGGTAGTGGCATGACCCAGTTCGAAGATCTTCTCGGAACCGACTTCGAGGGAAATCGCACCGACGACGTCGATGACGTGATCTACGGAGGCTACGATCACGCCAGTCATCGCGACCGTGTGCCTGGCCTCGTGGCTTTGCTCGGAGATGCGTCGGCTTCCGATCGCGAAAGGTATCTCGCCTGCCTGGCTCTTGTGTCCTGGGGTGAGCCTGCGGGGTATGAAGCGGTCCGGCAGGCGACCCTGGAGCCGAGGGCTGTTCCTTGGTATGACCTGGTGATGGATCGCAAGTTCTCGGTGGACAGCAGTTACGGACAATTCTCGGAGGCTGCGGCGGACAGTCGGGAACTCGCCGGGGAAAAGAATTCTTCAGATCTCCGCGTGGAAACATTTCGGTCGCTCATTCGGATCGCGGACCGTGAATACTTCGAGGAGAAGCTGGGCGACTACCTGGAAGAAGCCGTGGTGCGCGCATGCCTGCCCGACATTCACGAAGTGGTCATTCGCGGCCTCGGTTCCATCGAATCGGGTGCCCGTTTCCGGTTCGATCTGGCGACCCAGCTCGTCGATCTGGCCAACTCGATCGTTCCCGTCGATGAAGAACTGGCCGTGGGACTGGTCAGGAGGATCCTCCAGGCCGTACCCGCCGACCGGACGCTGGCCCATGCGGTCACCGCGGTACGCCGGGCGAAGGGACCGGCGGGACAGGCGCTGGCGGAGTACTTGTCCACCACCGGCAACGCACACGTACGGTCGCTGCTGTCTGACGTGGCATAGACCCCTTCAACCGCTGCGACTGGGACGCCGGGCTGATCGCCGTGAACGACGACGAAGTCGGCGTGTTCTGGGCCTTCGAGCCCATCTGACCCGGCCGGAGCGGAAGCTGATGAGGGAAGAAGCGACCGGGGAAGCATGGTCCGACGCGCTCAAGCTGTACGAGTGGCTCTGCACGTTCGTTGCCGTCTCTCCACGTGAGCACGACGACTGGTGGCTCGACGTGGGGGCGATCATGCGTCTGGAGACGCGCGATCCCCGGGGGTGGGAGTCCATCGACCCCTACGAGGGCGAGGACGAGCGGCGGGAAGACCCGCTGTTCCCGTGGCTGGAGACGCCTTCGACCCTTGCGGATGCGGAACGCTTCCGCCCAAGGGTGAGGGAGCTTCCCCGGTCCTCGGAGAGGTCGTTGGTCGTCCTGCTCGGAGTGCTCGGCCTTGACATCGGCAAGACCCCGCGCTGGGAGGAACGCAGACAGCAGATGGAGTGCCGGGCCGACGTGATCCTTTCTCGGTTCCCGGACGGCACCCGCTTCTACTCCAACATCGGCTGGAAGGGCGACCGGCCCGACTTCTACGAGCAGGGGGTCCGGGGTCTCGACCCCTTCAGTCAGTACGACCGGGACGCCGGGTTGATCGCCGTGAACGACGAGGAAGTCGCCGTGCTCTGGAACTTCCTGTCCACCTGACCCGGCCCCGCCCCCGCCGACCGGAAGGCAGCGCGTACGCCGGCCTCACCGCCGACGACACTGCCGAGCGGCCCGGTCAGGCCCTCAGCGCCTATCTGCGCCACACCTGGCACACCCGCCCCTGGGCCCGGTCGCCGAACAGCAGCTACGCACCTACGCCCAGAACCCGCCCGGCCGACTGCGCCAGCGTCTCGGCGAGTTCTACCCCGTACCGGACATCGGCCTGCCCGAGACCGAAATCCAGCAGTGGCTGCTGCTGGCCGCCGACCACATCAAGCGCAGCGTCGAGGAGCCCGCGGCGGGGCGGCCGGCGGCACGAACTGGCGTTTCCTCGCACAGGACAGTTGAGCCCGCCCGGCGACGCACCCCGTGGCACGGCCGGGGCCGCGGCCCCGGAACTCCGTTCAGAAGGCGCTCAGCGCGTCGCGGGTGTTGGTGCGGTACAGGCCGACCTTCGGGTTGGCGACGCTGCCCGGCTTGGCCAGCTGGAGGCTGACGCCGTCCGCGTTCGGCATGTGCTCCTGGTCGGCCAGGACGTTGATCTCGTCGGCCACGGGGCCATTGCCGCCCGACGGGTTGAGGTTCACGGCCGCGTACGCGGTGGCGCCGGGGCGCACCGGGTAAGCCGGGGCGCCGCCCAGACCACCGGGGGCGGTGGCCTGGAGACCGAGCGCGGCGCCCTTGGCGCTGAAGCCGACGGTGGGGAAGTAGTCCAGACCGCAGGAGGTGGAACCGTTGTTGGTCACGGTGATGACGCGGACGGTGGCCGGAGTGCCCGTCGGGGAAGTGACCTTGACGGTCAGGTTCCGCGCCGAGCAGGGGTGGGTGTAGGCGTAGGAGTCACCGGTGGTGTCCCCCGTGCCCTTGCCGCCCGAGCCGGCCTTCGCCGGGGAGCCGGCGGCCGTGCCGGTTCCGGTGACCTTGCCGGCGGACGGGGCGGCGGAGGCGCCCTCCCCGGACGGCGTCACGGTCCCGGTCGAGACCTGCTTGTCCGCGCTCTTGGCCGCGGCGGGGTTCGCGGTCGGCCCGCCGGCGCTGTCCGAGCCGCCGCCGCAGGCGGTCAGGGCCAGAGCGAGGCCGGCGGTGGCGGTGGCCAGGGCGGTGGTGCGGAGTCGGTAGGTGCGCATGGGGAACTCTCCGTGTCGGTGCTGTCGTCAGACGGAGGCTTTCGCTTCCGCCTGACGAGACGTTGGGTGGGACATGGGGCTGCTGTTCCGGTCGGCTGCTGCTGCAGGCGACCGAGGGCGGCCGGTGGGGCGGGTGGGGACCCTCCCGTTGCGACCGCCGTATCCGACCGCCGATCCGATGGGCGGACCGACGGGCTGATGACGCAACTGTGGGGCCGGTTTTGTTCCAGTGGCGTCTGGGCCGGGATAGTAGGAACCCTGTAACGCTTCCGACCCCTCTCACCTGGGGGATCGGGCGAGCCTGGAACGGGCTTCCGGGATGAGGGGGAGGGTGGGATGGCCACGGAGACGGAGCGGTTCGCCGAGCTGATGCGCGGGTTCAAGGAGCGCTCGGGGCGCAGCTACGGCACGCTCGCGAAGCGTCTGCACTCCAGCAACTCGACGCTGCACCGCTATTGCAGCGGCGCGGCGGTGCCCACGGAGTACGCCCCGGTGGAGCGGTTCGCCCGAGTCTGCGGTGCCTCTGCCGACGAACTGGTCGCGCTGCACCGGCAGTGGCTGCTGGCGCTGGTGGAGCGGCGGCGGGGTGTGACGGAGGGGCAGGCCTCGAGGCCGGGGGCGGCGAACTCCGCGGCGCCGCGGGGCGCTGACGCCGCGCCGGAGGTGCCGCCTGCACCGGCGGTGGTGGTGGCTGGGGAGGCTTCGGAGGTCCGGCAGCAGGCGGAGACCGACCCCGCACCGGCCCCGGCGTCCGCGGCCGGGTCCGACCCGGCGCCCGGACCTGCCGCTGCTGAGGCACCCGCCCCGGTGCCCAACCCCGCTCCCGCGCCGGCCCCGGCGGAGGCCTTCGCCCCCGCGCCGGCAACGGAGGCACCCGCGTATGCCCCCGCCGCTCTTATCGAGCCGGGCCGCGCCCGGGCCTCCGTACCGGGGGCCCGGCGTCGTCGTCGGCTGCTGCTCGCCGTTGCGGCCGCCGTGGCCACCGCCGCGGTGGCGGGTACCGCCGCCGCCGTTTCCGCCATGGGAGATACGGGTCACGGGGACACGCGCCGCGGCGCCGCCCAGCCGTCCTCGCGCGAGCGGGCGGCGGCGGGCCCGGCCTTGCCGTCCGGCGGGTCGTCGTCACCCACGCCCGCAGCCGATTCCGCACCCCCGTCCAGCCCCGGACCGTCGTCCCCCTCGGCAACGTCCCCCTTGGCAACGTCCGTGTCCACATCGCCGGCCACCGCCAAGGAGGGGGCCTCTCCCACCGCCCCGTTCACGGTCAACGTCCTGCCCGACAACTGGGACAGCCCCTGCGACCAGTGGTTCGCCCTGGACAAGGCACCCGGCACGGTCCCCCCGCCCCCCGCCGGGCAGGCGACCGAAGGGTGGGCCCGGGCCCTGGACGCCGTCCCGGCGGGGCACCTGCGCATGCAGCTGACCGTCCAGGGCACCGAGGGCAAGGCCGCGGTCCTGCACGCGCTGTACGTCCATGTCGTGAGCGGCCGCAAGGCTCCCGGCTGGAACGCGTACACCATGGGCTCGGGTTGCGGCGGCACGCTGGTGCCGGCGTCCTTCGCCGTGAACCTGGACGACGCCTCCCCGAGGGCCAGGCCCGTACCCGGCAAGGAGGGCGAGCGGCCGACGGCCTCGACCGACTTCCCGTACAAGGTCTCCGCCACCGACCCCCAGGTGCTGAACGTCGACGCCGCCACACTCGGTCAGGACGTCAGCTGGTACCTGGAGCTGGCCTGGAGCAGTGGCGACCGCAAGGGCACCACCCGCATCGACGACCACGGCCGCCCGTTCCGCACGGTCGCCCGGAACGCCGGCCACAGCTACTGGTACAACGAGAACAACAACGCCTGGCTGCCGTACACGGAATGACCCCCTCGCAGCCCTGCCAGACGCAGGCGAACCCCTCCTGCTCCCCGCGCACGCGGGGGATGCCCCGACCGCTGGGTGACGAGTTCCTCCCTCTGGGCCGACGGCCAGAGCGCCGACACTGTAGGTGTCGTAGAGGCCGAGGAGGTCCTCTTCGGCCTCCAGCAGGATCTCCGGCGGCATCCGGGATCCGGGATCCGGGATCCGGGATCCGGGATCCGGGATCCGGGATCCGGGATCCGGCACACCAGCGCCGTGAGCCGCACCAGGGCGGTCAGCCCCGGCCCGGCCGGCCGGGCCCTGGCGGCTGGTTACGGTAGACGTCGGTCTGATGCTCATCAGGGTCTTCTCCTGGGCGATGGCCGCCCGGCGCACGATCTGATCCCGCGCCTTCTGCTCACGTACTCACGGAGGATCCACATGACGACTGCCTATGACCCGGCCACAGTGAAGTTGAGCCCCAATCCTCACGTGCGCGACCAAGGCATTCGGTACGAGGAGTCGGACGGCACGGAGGGCACCGACATGAACGGCTCGCCCTGCCTTCTGCTGGACTATCAGGGCCGCGTCAGCGGTGAATGGCGCCGCACCGTCCTCATCCATGCGAAGGAGGACAATGACCGCTATCTGATCGTGGCGTCCAACAGTGGTTCAGACAACCACCCGATGTGGTTCGCGAGCGTCGAGGCCAACCCCGAGGTGCACGTACGGGTACTGGGCGAACGCTTCCGGGCGCGAGCCGAGGTTCTGCCCCCGGAGGAGAAGGCCAGGGTCTCGCCGCTCCTGCTCGCCGTGTTCCCCCGCTACGAGCAGTACCAGAAGGGCACGGACAGGGATATCCCGGTGCTCCGCATCAGCAGGGCCTGACTTTCCGGGAAGGACATGCCGTCGCCGTTGGAACGACTCCTGGGGGAACTGCCCGGTGAGCCGGCGGAAGCGTGGGGCTGTCCGAGCCCGGAGGTCGCCGTCCGCGCCGACGGCCTGACCGCCGTCCCGGGCGAGGACGAGCGGCGGGAAGCCCCGCTCCGCTGTTGTTGCCATGGCTGGAGACACCCTCCACGACAGAGGAAGCGGAACGCTTCCGGCGGAGGGTGCGAGGTCCAGGCGTGTGCGAGGTCCGCAGCCGGCTGATTTCCTCGCGTCGTCGTCCGGGCACCCTCGGCTTCCTGTAAGCGGCCGCGGCTTGGCCGGATCTCGACGTTTCGCCTGGTCAACCGGGAGGGGTGGCCCTGCCAGGCCTGTCCGCGGCGGACCGTACAGTGTGACGCCCATGTGGACGTCCACATCGGAGACATCGCTTTGGGGGGAACAAAGTGCTCAACTCCGCGCGTTCGCGCGCAAGCTCCAGATCCGCGAGACGGCTGCTGATACCCGCTCTGCTGGCGGCGCTGCTGGCGCCCGTCATCCCGGCCGGGAACGCGTTCGCCGCGGCGCCGTCGGCCGCCGCTCCGACGAGCGTGGCACCTGCGGCCATATCCGTATCCGAATCCGCACCCGCCCCCGCACCCGCCTCGCAGGCTGAACCGGTGCAGCAGCGCCCGGCGAGCCCGGTCCGCGCGGACAAGGCGGCCGAGCAGGGGCCGGTCCCGGCAGGTTCGGCCGCCGAACCCTGCACGCCGCTCGCGCTCGCGCCCCTCGGCGATCCGGGCGGCGCCGTCGGCAGCGCCACCATCGAGCCCCAGAGCAAAGCATGCTTCACAGTCGTCGTGACGAAGCCGGGCATGCACCGGCTGCTCGTCTCCCACCAGTACGCCTACCCTTTGCTGACCTCCGATGGGAACCAGGTCGCCTGCGGGGAACCGCCGGGTTCCTGGTGCGAGCTCGCGGCCGGAACGTACACGCTCTCGGTCTCCAACACCGGCTGGGCCGCCATCACCAACCGGGTCACCCTCGTCCCGCTGATGGCCGCCGCTCCCGCATGCCCGGCCGTCGCCGGCACCCGTTACGACTCCGCCCCGACCACGGGAGTCGCCGCGGACAGCGTGCGCATCCTCTGCTACACCTTCGACGCTACCGCCGGTGATCGGATCTCCTCCGATTTCCGCCTGCCCGAGTACGGAGACTCCGGGCACTGGATCACGGACGGCAGCGGCAAGCGCATCTGTGAGAGTGCTGAATGCGTCCTGCCCGCCGGGGTGGGCGGCTACCGCGTCCTCGCCGAGGTCCGCCGCAGCGGAACCTTCCCCGCCGCGTACACCCTGAAGGTCCGGCGTCTGTCGAACCCCGCGGGCTGCGTGCCCGTGGCGGCGACCGCGTACGGCTCCGCGCCCGCGCAGGCCGCCCCGCAGACCGAATGCCGGACATTCACCCCGGCCGCGACCGGCCCCTACGACATCCACGGCATCGACGCGCAGGGCGGGATCTCCCACACCGCGGTGTACGCGGCGGACGGCTCCACCGTCTGCGCGAACGGTCAGGACTGCTCGCTCACCGCCGGCGCCCCGTACACGCTCCTCACCGATGTCGCCGTACGCATCCTGTCCCGTACTGCGACGGTGGGCTGCCAGAGCGGGGTCACGCTCGCGCGCGACTACAAGGGCACGTTCACCGGTCCCGGTGAGGTCGACTGCCTGAACCTGCCGGTACCCCAAGGTGCTCACGTCGCCGTCCTGTCCGATGGCGCCGCAGGAATCACCGTCCTCGACGCCAAGGGGGCCGCCTTCTGTGAGAACGCGCTGCAGGACGGCACCTGCGTCCTGGGCGGCACCGCCCCGTACCGTGCCCTCGTCTCCAAGTCGTCCGACGAGGGTGACGTCTACCGTCTCGTCGTGCACCGCACCGACGCGCCGAGTGCCTGCCGCACTTCCTGCCCGGCGACTTCACGGGGAAGCCGGCCCGGATGAGCGTGAAGACCAGCACGGAGATCTTCGCCGGCTGCCTGACCATTCCCGCGGACAACCACTCCGCTCACGAGATCTTCCAGATCCAGCGGGTCTCGGGCGACTCGAACGCCGGGGCCACCGTCCTCGATGAGAAGGGCAAGCTGGTCTGCTCCATCAGCACGTCCTACGGCTCCTTCTCCACCTGCGCCCTGACGGCCAACGCCGCGCACACCGTCCTGGTCCGGGGCCGGAACCTGCCCGCCGAGTTCGCCTTGACCCGCCTCGACGTCACCGCCACCGCGCGCGGCTGCGTCCCGACCGCGGCCACAGCGGTGGGCGGCCCGTCCACCGGAGGCGTACCGGCCAAGCCCGGCACGTTCCTGTGCCACCAGGTGAGCACGGCCGACGCTGCGGACACCCTGCACTTGAACGCCCGTGACGCGCAGGGCTCCGCCCGGCTCCTGGTGTACAAGCCGAACGGCGACGGCGCCTGCGACTACTACGCCGCGGGCTGCGCCGTCACCGGCTCCGCCCGCTACCAGGTCCTCGTCCAGGTCCCCGAGGGCAAGACCGCGGCGCCCGCATACCGGCTGGACGCACTGCGCATCGGCACGGCGGCCGGGCCCGCCCCCGAGTGCGTCAAGGTCCCGAACGTCAGCTACGGGTTCGGGCCATTGACCGCCACGCTGAGCGAGCAGAAGACGGCGATCTGCGCCGTGCTGCCGACGGCCACCGGCGACCGTTTCGCCCTGCGGTTCACACCCGCCGGGACCTTCGAGCAGTCGCCGACACCCTGGATGTACGACCGGTCGACCCTGAAGAACGGTTGCGGGGGGTCGTACACCACCGAGGGCCAGACCTACACGTGCTCCCTCGCGTACGCCTCCCCGAAGGCCTCCCGGCCGAGCATCCTCGTGATCGGTCTGCCGGAGAAGCCCGCACAGGCCTCCACGGCGGTACGGGTCGAGGGGACGTGTGCCGTGTACCTCTGCGGTCCCGACGAGCGGACCGTCGGCACGGTGGGTCCGTCCACGGTCGGCAGGGGCAAGGTCACCATGACCGTCACGGGCAGCGCGCTGCGCGAGGACAGCGTGGTCGAGTTGAGGAGCGGCAGCTTCAGCGTCCGCTCGACGAGCCTCTCCATCGCCCCCGACCGGCGTCGCATGACGGTCGCCCTGGACCTGACGAAGGCCCCGCTCGGCCCGCTGTCCGTGAGCGTGTTCGCGCACGGCGTGGAGTATGACAAGGGCTCCGTGACCGTCGTCGCTCCTATCCGCTCCACTGCCGCCCCCACCGTCAACGGCACCGCGGTCGTCGGCGGCACTGTTACGGCGACGACCGGGTCCTGGTCGCCGGTCGCCGACTCCTACACCTACCAGTGGAAGGCGGACGGGACCGTGATCGCGGGTGCCACGACTGCCTCGTACAAGCTGCCGTCGACGCTTCAGGGCAAGCAGCTCACCCTGGTCGTGACCGCCCGCAAGGCCGGTCACCCGGCAGCGGGCGCCACCAGCGCCGGCGTGCTCGTCAAGGGGGCCGCCCCCAAGGCGACGACCGCCCCGGCCATCTCGGGAACGGCCAAGGTCGGCCGTCTGCTGCTGGCGAGCCCCGGGACGTGGACTCCGGCACCGACCTCGTACGGCTACGGGTGGTACGCGGACGGGAAACTGATCACCGGTGCGACCGGGCCCGCGTTCACCTTGACCAGTGCCCAGCTCGGGAAGCGGATCACCTTGAGGGTGACGGCCCACCGGACCGGTCACCTGTCCGGCACCGCGTCGAGCCTCGCCACGGCGGCGGTCGCCGGCTGACCGGCCCGCTCGACGGGAGAAGCCCCCGGGGTGGCCGAACGGCCGCACCGGGGGCTTTTCCCGTCGAGATACCCTCAGGCCGCCGCCCTTACCTTTTTCGTGGCTCCGCAATGGGGCCTACGGTCTCCGGCCTCCGGGTCCGGCATGACTACCCCCTGTTGGTGATGATCCGGGCAGCATGGGTTCCGTGGCCCGGTTGAACAGCTGGATCGGGGTCTTGTGCGGCCGGAAGTAGGGGTGGTCGATGAGGAGCTCGACGGCGTCGGCGTCCGACATGAGGGCGCGGGGCACCTTCATCCTGAAGTTGTCGAAGGGGTGCCGGACGCAGTAGCTGCATTCCAGAGGGCAGCCGACGATGTGGTTCAGCGACAACCCGGACTTGCGGTACTCGATCACCTCGGTCAGTTCGACCTTCATCGCGTCGATCTCGCCCGGGGTGAGCATCCGCAGACGGGGGCCGCGCTTGATCTGTACGGGAACACTCACGGGGGGTCGGTGCCCTGCGTCCAACTGAACCGCTCCGCTGTCGGCGCAGGCCGTTCCTCATCCATTCGGCGGGGTGGGTAGCGGTCCCAGTAGGCGGCCTCGTTGGCGGGCATGTTGGGCATCAGGTCTTCCAGGAGGTGAGGCAGAGCACGGGCGCCGGCGCCCGTGCTCCCTGTCATGTTGAAGGGCTCCACCAGGTCTGGTGGAGCCCTTCGTCGTACGGGTCCGGCCGGGTGCGCTACCGTCCCGCCCACCACCACCACCACCACCACCGACGCCGGGCCGGTTCCTCGGCGAGGTCGAGCAGAGCGGGCGGCGGGGCGATCCGGTCCGGCTCGAGTCCGACCTTGTGGGGGTGGACGCAGGCCGGGGTGCCGTCGGCGGTGTACCGGTGGCCGTCGGCCGCATTGAACGGGCACTCCCGGGACGGCCGGTCGTAGACAACGAAGCGGTTGCGGGGCAGTCTCGTCGCCGGGCAGATCCCGCACGCCGGATGGTCGGGGCCGGTCGCGAACGGCGTCTCCATGGCGGGACGGTAGCGCAACAGGCCGCTACGCGGCGGCGAACGTGATGTCGTGCTCGCGCCCGGCCCGGTCCATGCCGATGGACGCGTACCTTGCGGTGAGGATCGCGACCCGGCGGTCCACCTCGTCCTTCGTGAGCCAGTACCGGGCGGGCGGCTCGCCCCAGGCGAGCCGGTAGGCCCGGTGGGTGAAGTCGCCGCTGGCGTAGTCGGTGTGCTCCTGGTCGGTCTGGTGGATGAGCTGGAAGCCGGTCCGCGCCGCGATCCGCGCGAACAGCTGCGGCTGGGCGATCATGGCGTGCGTCATCTCGTCCACCGGCACCGCCACGGCGACCTCGGCCAGGTGCTCGTCGCCGGTCAGGTCGAACACACTGCTCTTGAGCGTGAGGGCGCGCAGGCCCTCTGTGAATAGCGGGCCCTTGTCCGTGTCAAGGCTCCACCGCTCGATGACCGGGAAGCCGGTGAAGCACTGCCAGTCGGAGGAGTACTCCAGCGTGGCGGCCTCGAACGCGCCGAACTCCTCGTCGGCGACGATCGCGGCCAGGATGTCCTGCGCCCGGCGGGCGGTTTCTTCGGGGGTGGGCATGCTCGTGCTCATCTTCGGATGCTCCTTCGAGGAGATGTGCGTGGCGGTGCCCCGCACGACCCGGGGTGGGCCGGTGCGGTCGGTGCCCCGTACGCCCGGGGGACAGGCATCCGCCCCGGGCGTACGGGAATCAAGGCCCGCCGCGGCAGGTGACGACGAGCACCTGCGCCGGCGGGGTGCTGCGCCGTCAGCGGTCGTCGGGGCGGCGAAGGACCTCGGGGGCGACGATCCACTCGGCGCCGCCGCCCTCGGGCCGCAGAAAGACGGCGCAGGGCATGACCCGGCGAGTGCCGGGGTCTTCGTACTCGCCGATGAACTGGACGATGGCGTCGCGGTCGCGGCCGGGGTCGAAGACGCGGGCTCCCTCGTGGAGCCAGGCGGGCAGGTCTTGGCGCGCGGCCAGGCGACTGGGCTTCCTCACGCGGCACCTCCTTCCCGGCCGTCGGCGGGCTGCTCCTGGCCGTCGGCGACGTCGCCGGACTGGTCGTCTTCCCAGCGGGCGAGGAACACGGCCAGGCCGTGGTCGGCACGCTCCCGCAAGGCCGGACTCGGTTCGGGGGAATCGTCCTCGGTGCCGGGAAGAGCCACGGCAGGACCTGCCTCTCGGAGGTGACGGCGAGCACGGCGCCGGCGCAGGTGCTCCCGCTCCTGAAGCCAGCGTTCGGGCAGCCGCCCGGGGACATGGGGCAATGTGATGAGTAGCGGCTCACCCCGGACGGCCGTGACCAGTCAACCGGCCCCGACGTTCGGACAGATGGGCCAGGCGGCATGGCCATTCCCGGGACATGGCCAGGATTTATGGCCAGTCTTGGGCAAAGGTTTCTGTGGAGGGGGCAGGGTGGCGATCATGCCCGTGTACGACGAGATGGAGACGATCGGGCCGCTGCTCCAACGGCTGCGGACCGCAAGCGGGAGAACACAGCAGGAGCTGGCCGACGACCTGAGCAGACGGCGCGGGTACGTACTGGAGCAAGGCACCGTCTCCCGCTGGGAGACCGAGGAACGACTCCCGGACCCCGAGTCCCGAAAACTCCTGGCCGCCGAGTTCGCCATCCCGCTCTCCCTCCTCGCCCGTGCCGTCACGGCCGCGCGACGGCTGCGACGAGAGCGCCGCGCCCATGAGCAGCAGGAGACCGACGTGGACATGACCCGCCGTACGGTGCTGGCCGCCGGGATCGGGACAGGGCTCGCCGTCATACAGCCCGCCGCCTACCTCGACGCGGGCCGCCGGATCGGCGGCGACGTTCCTCGCCAGCTCCTCAAGCGCACCGCCCGCTTACGGCGCCTGGACGACTTCATGGGGGGCGGCGACACCTACACGATGTTCGCGGGCGAACTCGCCGAGACCGTACGGATCACCGACCAGGGCGCGTACACGGAGGCGACCGGCCGCGCCCTGCGGGCGGTCATCGCCGAACAGGCACAGCTCGCAGGGTGGGCGGCCTACGACGCCGGGCACTACGCGCAGGCTCGCAGCCACTACATGAGCGCCCTGGCCGCCTCCCGGGCCGCCGAGGATACCGCGCTGGCCGGGAACTCCCTGGCATTCCTCGCGTACCTGGAATGGTCCACCGGGCAGAGCGGCGGCGTCGACCTGGCCGCCGCTGCCTACGCCACCGCCGGGCCCGACGCCTCCCCGGCCGTACGGGCACTGCTCGCCGACCGCTTGGCCTGGCAGCACGCCACGTCGGGCAACGCCCGCGAAGCCGACCGTGCCCTGGCCATCGCGACGGACGCCATCCACGAGATTTCCGACCGGATCGAACCTGACTGGGCGTACTGGGTCGACACCGACGAAGTCGCCATCATGACCGGCCGGTGCTGGGCGGAGCTCCACCGCCCGCTGCGGGCAATCCCTGCGCTTGAGGAAGCCCTCAGCCGCTACGACGACACCCGCGCACGCGACAAGGCCCTGTACCTGTCGTGGCTGGCCTCGGCTTACCTCGACGCTGGAGAGGTGGAGCGCGCGGCCACGATCACCGCGCGCGTCCTGGACCTCTCCGACGGCCTGGCCTCCAACCGGCCCGCCGGACGAATCCGCCTGATGGTGGACCGACTGCGACCGCACCGCTCCCTGGAACCGGTCGGCGCCCTCCTTGAACGCGCCAGCCGCTGACTCACCTGGTCGCGCGGGTGACCCACTCCAGGTAGGACGGAAGCCCGGTCTGGACAGGCAGCGCGATGACCTCGGGGGAGTCGTACGGATGCTGGGAGCGCAGGTGCTCCTGCAGAGCCTCGTAGCGGTCGCCGGTGGTACGGAAGGTGATCTGCCACTCGGTGCCGTCGCACACCTGGCCAAGATGCCGGTACGTCGTCTCCACCGGCCCGCTGACCTGTCCGGAGGCCGCGAGAGCGGCTTCCACGGCCGACCGCGATAGCTTCGCGGCGGCCTCCTTGCTGTCCACGGTCGTCAACACGATCAGATGCTCGTCCATGCGGGGCACCGTACGGGAGTTGCACGCCTCCGCGGCAGGTGACGGGGAGCACCTCGGCCGGCGAGGTGCTCCCGTCCTGCTACCGGCGAGGCCGGATCACAGCCTGCTGAACTCGCCGCCGGAGCCGGTGCCCGTGACGGGGGCACGGCGCAGACAGCGATAGAGGACGACAAGCCCGGCGGAGCCGAGCGCGACGGCCTGGCCAAGCAGCCCGTCAACAGGGTCGGGGACCAACTCGACGTAGGCGTTGGCGGCGAGCGCCGCCAGGTACGCGGGGGCGGCATAGAGCAGGTCGGCCGCCTCGGGACGGCGCTTCTCCATCTGCACCGGCTGCCACTTCGGCTCGTGTGGAACCATGTTCGGGTCTCTCCTGGTCACTGGGTTTGGCGACGAGGTGGACAGCGGGGGGCCGCCTGCATGCGGCCCTCCGCACTCGCCTGTGATCAGTAGACCCCGGTCCCCCGGAGCGCATCTCAGCCACCATCGCTATCCAGACCCACGACCCGTTTTCGCAGGTCAGCGGTAGTGCGAGAAGGGCCTTGTTAGTCCAATATTTCACTGGTGCATGGCCTCTGACCTGCGGAGATACCTGGGCTGTAGGCCTGCACAGTTCACGAAGCCCTTTCCCGGCTCGGATTCTGTCCGGATTCAGTCGTCCCGGAACCGAGGTGACGCCCGCCCCGATCCTCCCGCTGACTGCCCCCTCCTTCGATCCCTCCCCAACGTCAGCCCACGCCAGCGAGCCACGACGAGCCGGTCGTTCCCACCTGCGACATGCACTTGAAGTTGAGGCGACGTGACGTGACCCGCCGAGCACCCGCGCGGACTCGCCGGGGCCAAGTGCGGAGCCGTGACAGGGGCCACGAGGCGGCGCGCCTCGCCGGTTCAGGCGGCTGCGGTGAGCCAGGCCAGAAGGCGTTTCAGGACGAGGGTCTCCGCCGGGTCGGCCTCGGAGGCCAGGGCCGCGCGCAGGGCGTTCTCGGCGCTCTCGCCTGCTCCGGCGGCGATCAGCTTCTCCAGGGTCTGCCAGCGCGTCTCGACGGCCGTGCCGCGGGTGGTGCACACCTTGCACCAGAGCGGTGTCGCGGCCGGCACGTGGCCGAGCTCCACGAACAGTGACGAGAGCGCGATCGACTGGTCGACCGTCAGGACACAGGCCGCTTCGACACGTTTGGCGACCTCGTGCGCGGCAGTCCGGCCCCCGACGCGCAGCCAGGCGCGGACGACCGACTCCAGTTCGGGTCCGGTCACGCCGGGGTCGGCGAGCAGCCGGCCGCCCAGTTCCATGACGGCCGCGACCTCGTCGTGGTCCGCCAGGACGGGCAGGAGGCGGGCCCGCAGGGGCATGCCGTCGTACAGGCGGCCCTTCAGGGCGGCCAGGACCTCCGCGCAGGCGTCGGGGCCGCCGTGGCCGAGGATCACCGAGGCCGCTCTCGTGAATCCGGAGTCGTCGCAGCCGGGGTGGTGCAGAGCCTTCCGGGCCAGCATAAGGACGGCCTCGGGAGCCACGTCGTCGTCCATGAGCCACTGCATCAGCTTCGCGTACGTGCCGGGATCCGGCTCAAGGCGTTCGAGCCACGCGTTCACCTCTTCCAGCGCCTCGGCATCGCCGTCCTGCGCCAGGGCGCCCAGTTCGAACGACCACGACTGACGGCGCCGCGAGCCCTCTTCGAGAAGTCCTCGTGCGATCTCGGCCGCCTGATGCGGGTGGTCCTCGAGCAGTTCGAGTACGACGAGGGACCGGTGGTCGTCGTTCCAGTTCTGCAGGCCCGGAGTCATGGCCGCGAGCTCATCGGCTCCCTGTGCTCCGCGGACCTCCAGCCACACGGTGATGAGCTCGCCGAGGTCACCGGTGTCGATCGTCTCCTCGAAGGCCCTGCGCGCGAGCGGTATCGCCTGACCGGGAACCCCGAACCGGAACAGAGTGCAGGCCAGGCCGACCAGCGTCCAGGAGGGGATCGGGCCTCGCTCCGCGATCGCCTCGGCCACTTCCGTCGCCGCCGCGGGTCCGGCGATCTCGTACCAGATCTCTCCCGCATCCTGTAGGAGACGTCCGTCCAGGTCCGGCCCTCGGAGGAGCGAGCGGGCGAAGGGGACGAGGCCCTCGACGCTGCCTCGTTCCAGCAGGCGGCGCGCCGCAGTCAGCCTTTGCCGGACGTCTGCGCCGGTGTCGGCGACGACCGTGCGCAGCCGGTCCACGACGTACGCCGGGTCGCCGGGGTCCAGGGACTCCAGGTGACTGCAGCAGGCCAGGACGTCCTGGCTGTCGTCGCTCTGCTCCGTGAGGGCCCGCAAGAGGCGGATGCCTTCGGGCAGGTCGGTGGTGCGTGCGTAGGCCCATGCGGCCTCGGCGCGTAGCGAGGTCCGCACCCCTTCGTTCCGGGCGATGGCCAGGAGCCGGCCGGCGAGCCTGCGGTTGCCGCGGAGCTGGGCGAGCTCCGAGAGGATCTGGTGCTGGGAGGAGGTGGGGAAGTAGACGCTCGCGTCCTCGTGGTGGGAGAAGTCGAGGAGCCGGTTGATGACGGCGGCCTCCAGTGCTTCTCCCAGGGGAACTCCGCTGGTGACCAGGCGCAGGGCCATGATGCGGTGGTCCAGCTTGCCGGCGAGGAGGCGGCGGACGACCAGGGTGACCTCATGACCCGGACGCCTGGCCCACAGGGCGAGGGTGAACAGGATCCTGTTGCCGCTCGCCGCGTTGTCGATGGCCGTGGACCAGCTGTCGAAGTCGGGGAAGTCGGCCGGTATGGAGGCGGCCTCGTCGCGGGCCGTCAGGAACTCGGCGAAGGACTGGTGGAGGAAGGAGAGGTCGAGGCCGTCGAAGGCGACCACACCTGTGTGTGCGAGGAACTGGCCGAGTTCGCCACGGGTTCCCGGCGGCCACTGCAGGGCGGCCGGAAGGTGCTGGGACAGCCAGAGCAGGGCGGCGTCGAGCAGCGAGTCCGTGGGATGGCGGGAGACGCGTTCCCAGGCCAGGTGGGTCAGCAGGCGGTCCTGGTGGTCGAGGAGCCACTGGGCCAGGTCGTCGTAGCCCCGTACGGTCCACCGTTCGCGGAAGCGGGCGAGGGCGTCGGTGTTGCCCTCACGCGCGTTGCGGAGGTCGCCCAGGAAGGTCTCGTAGAGGTCGATGCGTCCGCGGGGCAGGGGACGTCCGGGGTTGCGGCTGCGGAACGCCGCGGCGATGGTCGCGAGGAGCGGGACCTGGAGTACTTCCTCGAGGGAGGCGTCGGCGATGTCGGCGAGGAACTCATCGGCTTGGCGGACGGGGTCGGGGTCGCCCTGGGCGGTGAACCAGCGCTCGGCGAAGACCCGCTGCTGAGCGGTGTCGAAGCCCTTGAGCGTGTAGAACCCGATGCCGGACAGCTTCGCGAAGGGCTTCAGTTCCTCCTGGGGCAGGGGCCGTGAGGTGATGACGAGGCGGTACGGGCTGCCGGGTCGGGCCTGTTCGGCCAGCTTTTCCAGCAGCTGGCGGCGGATGTCGGGGGAGGAGACCTCGTCGAGTCCGTCGACGACGACGAGCCAGCGGGCGCCGTGCGGGCGCGCTTCGAAGTGGCTGTGGTCGACGGGGCTGCGGAGCGTGCCGGTTCGCGCGGCGGCGGCGCTGAGCTGGCGGCTCCACGGGTGGGGCGTGAGGAGGTCGGAGCAGGTGATCCGGATCGCGGTGACGGCCTGCGGACACCAGGGCAGTCCGGCGTCCTCGGCCCGGAGCCAGTACCGGGCGATCTGGCGGACCAGGTGCCGGCCCAGTGTCGTCTTTCCGGCGCCGGGGCCGCCGGTGATGAGCAGGTGGTCGTGGGAGGCGAGAACGCCGGCGAGCGTGGGCGAGGGGCCTGCCGGCGGTGCGCTCGCGGTGCGGTGCGCGGCCGCGGGCGAGCCCGTCTGCGCCAGGGGCTGGAAGTCCTGCTCGACGTATATGTCCGACAGCGGGGGCTTGCGTACGCCGAGGAGGTCGTACGGGAACTGCTCGGCGGCGACGGCCTGGCTGCGCAGCAGGTCCTCGAGCCAGGGGTCGGGCAGGGGGATGGATTCCCACGTGGGGTCGGTGCCCGGGGGTCGGCGGCGTTCGGCGAGCTCCTTGCGCTGCAGGGCGCGGCTGGCGCGCAGCCAGGTTGCGGTGACGTCTTCGGGAGGGCGGCCCAGTGCCTGGGCGAGGAGCTGGGTGGTCTCCAGGCTGCGCAGCTCGAAGGCGCCGAAGATGGCGTAGAGCGCGTTCTTGTCCGGGAGGGGCCCGGTGCGCCGGTGGGAGGTGCGCAGTGCGTTGGGCGAGGCGTGGCCGGCGGCCTTGAGCTGCGCGTGGAACCACTCGGCCAGCTCGCGCAGTTCCGGGACGGTCTGGCGGTCGGTCGTCCTCGGTCGTCCCGCGGGCATGCGGCTCCCCTCCGTCTGGCCGGTGGGGCGTGCTGCCACAAAGCCCCCGGGTACCGGGGAGTTTCCTCGGTATTTCCGCAGGCTAGAGGGAAATTCGCCGCTTGGGGAAGCGTTGGCCGCATCAGCCGAACGAGTGGTGAGGAGCGGTGACATGAGGGTGCTGACTGTGCTGGAGTCCCTGGGCGGGCCGGAGGTGTGGCCGGTGGTGGCGGCGCTGGTGCTGGGCGGACTGGCCAGGTGCTGGCTGCGCCTGCGGACGGTGGAGTGCCGGGAGACGGAACACACGCGGCGGGTACTGGCGGCCGTCGGCGGGACGCAGTCGAGCCACCGGGCGGACGTCGTCCAGGCGTGCGCGGCGCTCGGGCCGGGCGGCGGGGGAGCGGTGAGGGGAACGGGCGGGATCCGCGTCACAGGCGGCGGCTCTGGAGGCTGAGGCCCCATGCACTACACATCGGCAAGTTACGTGTAACAGACTCAGCCCCACCCACTCGCCCGAGGGCGCAGGGCGCCGCCTCGCGCCGCACCTTTGGGTACCGGACTTTGGTACAGCGCGGGCAGGGGAGTGGTGGTCCAGGTCTGTTACAAGTAATTAGACTCTCAGCCCGAATGGCTCGGTACCGGCCCGGCATGTCGGCTTCGAGTCATGGCTGGACCGCGCTGTGAACTGGGATGCCGGCATCGGTTTTTGCCCGGTGGGCTATACTCTGTGGCCATGACTACCGGGACGGCATTGCGCCACACACGGATTGGTGACCCGGCGCTCTTCTGAGCGCCGTACGGGCCGGTGCGGGCCCGCTGTTCGATCGAGAATCTTGCGCTGCTGCGCGGGCTCCGCCTCCGTCGTGTTGATCACAGGCTCTACACATCAACCACGACAGGAGAATTCATGCCCATCAAGACGCTGCAGATTCCCACCACGGACGGTCAGGCCGACGCCTTCGCCGCCTTCCCCGACAACGGCGAGCAGCACCCAGGTGTACTGATGTACGCGGACGGCTTCGGCATCCGGCCCGTGCTGAGGGAGATGGCCCGCGAACTGGCCGGGCACGGGTACTACGTGCTTGTCCCCAACATCTTCTACCGGCACGGCCCGGCACCGGTGATCGACCTTCCCGAGCACATCGGAGAAGAGGTCCGGCCCGCGGTCATGGCCCAGTTGATGCCGTTGATCGAGGCGCACACCGCCGAACGCGTCCTGAGCGACGCCGACGCCTACCTCAGACTCCTAACCACCCAGCCCGAGGTCGCCGCCGGGCCGGTCGCGGTGACCGGCTACTGCATAGGCGGCCTCCTGGCGATGCGCACCGCAGCGGCTTACCCCGGCCAGGTGGCCGCTGTCGCCGCATTCCACGGTCCCGTGGGCGCGGACGGGCCCGACGCCCTCGCCAAGATCACCGCCCAAGTCCACTTCGGCCACGCCGAAAGCGACCTGACACCCGAGGCCCTGGGCGAGCTCAACGGGGCACTGGACGCCGCGAAGGTCGACTACACCTCCGAGATCTACCCCGGCACTGTCCACGGGTTCACCATGTCCGACACCGACGCCTTCAACCCCGCCGGGCTGCAGCGCCACTGGGACCGCCTGCTCCCCCTTCTCGACCGCGCACTGGCCAACAGCTGAGGTTCCGGATCGGAAACCAAACCTGAAGTACACGTCGGCGACCAACAGACGGCCTGGCGGGCCGCAGCGATGCCGGCGTGGCCGGCCGCTGGCCCGCCCGGCCACCGAACGCCGGCGGCCGGGAGCAAGTTGCCCTACCAGCGTCCACGTCCTGAGCAGTGGGCCCTCGTTCGCGTGTCGGCAGGAACTGTGTCACCAGCCGCACCGCGGGCTGCCGTCCGCAGCGACGGGCCCTGTTCTTTCCTGCCCATGGCCTCCCGACCAGATAGGCGGCCCCGCGGCAAGCAAGCGCGGACCCGTGTACCAGAACTCGAACCCGGTCAGCTGACTGCCGACTGGGGCACGCGCAGGCCGGATGCTCTACGGGCACCGACATCTGTGGGCGCCGTAGGGCATCGTCCACGCCTGACATCGCGCCACAGCGGTCTCACCGACATCCATCGGCCCGAGGCGTCCGGATGCTAATTTCGGCAGGTGGCCCGAAATCAGCCCATTCAGCTCGGTTCGCAGATCGCGGGCTATCAGGTGGAGCGTGAGATCGGCCGCGGGGGAGTGGGCGTCGTCTACCTCGCGAAGGATCTGCGGCTGGACCGTGTCGTGGCCCTGAAAGTGCTCGCCCCCGCATTGACGCACATGGACGCTTTCCGTCGGCGTTTCATCCATGAGTCGCGCATGGCCGCTGCGATCGATCATCCGCACATCCTGCCGATCTTCGGAGCCGGAGAGGCCAACGGAGTCCTGTACATCGCCATGCGTTACGTTGCCGGGCTGGACTTGGGAGCTCTCCTGGACCGGGACGGTCCGCTGCCGGTGACGGGTGCGATGCGCATCGCTGCGCAGGTGGCGTCGGCGCTCGACGCCGCGCACGAGTACGGTCTCGTACACAGGGACGTAAAGCCGGGCAACATCCTGTTGGCCAGGAGCGACGTCGCCGACGATTCCTACTTTGCGTATCTCATGGACTTCGGGCTGGCTGAGCCATCGCTGGAGGAGGCTTCCTTCACCACGGTGGGTCAGTTCGTGGGCACCTTGGACTACGTGTCCCCCGAGCAGATCTCCGGCCGCCCTGTGGACGGTCGGGGCGATCTGTACGCCCTCGCCTGCGTCGTATATGAGTGCCTTGCGGGTAGCTCCGTGTTCCAGCGCGACGACGACATGGCGCTGCTGTGGGCGCACCAATACGACGAGCCTCCGGACCTCTCCGAGAGGTGCCCGGGGCTCGCGCCGGCCATCGACAGCGTGATGGCCAAGGCGCTGGCCAAGGACCCTGAGCATCGTTACGGTTCATGCCGGGAGTTCGTGGTGGAGTTGATGTCCGCCGCGGGCGGTCGGCCGAGCTAGAAACGATGTCCCGGAGACACTGGTGGCCGCGCCGGTGGCGGCACACGAGCGGTCGGTACGCGCCGGACCTCTGGCCCGTGTGGATCGTGGCCGGTCTGGCTGTGGTCGCAGTCTGCGTCGTCGGCGTCGTGGCGTACTGGCTCGTCCGCCGGCTGACGGAACCCACGGAGACCCTGCGCGTTCCCGACGGCATCAGGCTCAGCATCACCATCCTGACGGTCTTCGGCGCGGTGCTCGCGGGTGTGTACGCCTACCGCAAGCAGCGCATCGCCGAAGGGGACGCCCACCGGGCGGACGCGACCCAGTTCGCCGAGCGCTACAGCACGGCAGCCGGCCAGCTCGGCCATGAGGGACCGGCCGTACGCCTTGCCGGCGTATACGCGATGGCTCGGCTGGCCGACGACTGGGCGGAGCAACGCCAGGTCTGCGTGGACGTCCTGTGCGCCTATCTGCGCATGCCCTACGAATGGAAGCCGGAGTCCGACCAGTACAGGAAGGGAGAAAGGGAGGTACGGCAGACGATCATCCAGGTCATCCGCGATCACCTCCGGGAGTCACGGGAGGAGGCTTCCTGGTCGACCTGCGCTCTTGATTTCACCCGCGCGACCTTCGACGGAGGTGACTTCTCCGGCTGCCGGTTTCGCGGCAGTGTCTCCTTTGCCGATGCCGACTTCGTCGGTGACCTGATGAGCTTCGACGGATCCGGGTTCCTCGACGGCGCAGTCACCTTCCGCGGCGCCAGATTCGGCGCCGGCGCGGTCACGTTCAACGACGCGCAATTCCACGGAGCCACGGTCAGCTTCAGCGAGGCGCGGTTCAGCGACAGCGCGGTTTCCTTCCGCGGCGCGCTGCTCGGTCCCGGTGCCGTCACGTTTCACCGTGCGAGCTTCAGCGGCGGGACGCTCACGTGGGACGAAGCACGGTTCGTTGGCGGCACGGTCGGCTTCGAATACGCACAGTTCGACAACGCTACGGTCACCTTCAATCGGGCGCGACTCGACGATGGTTCGCTCGCCTTCCGCAGCGCACGGTTCACCGGAGGCACGTTGAGCTTCGACCACGCACACTTCACTGGTGGTGCCCTCGCCATGGACGACGCGGAATTCACGGGCGGCACGGTGACCTTCTACGCGGCGCAGTTCGACGGTGGAAACGTCACGTTCGACTACGGGCAGTTCACCGACAGCACGGTCACCTTCCACCACGGGCGATTCAACGGAGGCACCGTCTCGCTCGACCACGCCAGGTTCAGCGGAGGCATGATCTCCTTCGTCCGCGCCCAGGTGAACGCGGGCCGGGTCACCTTCGCCGACACACAGTTGAGCAGCGCCAACGTCCGATGGGGCCGCCTCCGGCCGGGCGAGGACGAGACGGGCTGAACCTCAGACGGACTCTCGCGTGGTTCTGTTCACGAGTTCCGGGTTCTGGCACAGATCTTGGGGAGTCGTTGCGGAGCGTTACTGACGCAGGACCATCGAGCGGAGTAGTTCGAATCCGGCTCGACCGTAGGGCTGGCTCCCGATCTTCTTGTGGCAATGCAGTGTCCTGGTCCAGGGCACTGCATTGCCGGTGGGCCTGGGTGTCGTACCCCGGTTCTAGAGTTCGGCACATGTCCCGTAACACACCTGCCCGTCCGGTCGACGTGGAGAGCCTCTTTCCCGAGCTGCTTTCCTTCCGTCGTGAGTCAGTCCGCCTGCACCCGCGCCCCGGTTCTCCGACGTGCCGGGATAGCTCTGTCGGCGGCCCGCTGCTGTGGCCCGCCGACGAGCCGTGGCCGGTGTGCGATGCGGAGCACTACGACCCGGACACCACGAGCCGCCTCGAACCCGCCGCGCCCATGGCCCCCATCGTGCAGGTCCGCCGCGTCGATGTACCGGGCCTGCCCTTCCCAGAAGGCACGGATCTGCTCCAGATCTTGTGGTGTCCCTACGCACACGGGACCTACTGCTACCCGCTGCCCCAGGTGTACTGGCGGGACTCCCTCGCCATCGGGAAGGTCGGGCCGACACCTGCACCGGCGGCGGCCGGGCTTCCCAGCGGCTGGTACCCCGCGCCCTGTGTCGTTCACCCGGAGCAAGTGACCGAGTACCCGAAGAATGACCTGTCCTGGGATCTCCGTGACGCACTCAAGGACCGTTTCGAATTGCTGCTGGCCGAGACAGGGCTGCGGTACTCGTCCCACCTTGCCGACGCGCCGGGCATCAAGCTGGGTGGCTACCCGGGGTGGCGCCAGGAGCCCTGCTGGCCGGACTGCGAGACATGTGGCGGCCGGATGGAGCACCTCCTGACAGTGGTCGAGGGGGAATTCGACATGGAGTCCTGGCGCACGTGGCTTCCCGAGGAGGATCAGACCGGCGAGGAGGAAGAGACCCGCGAACTATGGCAGTCCGATGCGTACAATCCCGCCCGTCTGGACCTCGCCGGCACCGGTGTTTATGTCTTCGAGTGCCGCGCTTGTCCCGACCGTCCCGTCGGACACTGGTCGGACCGATGACCGGCAGGCAAAGCCGCCTGACACACCCGTCTCAATCCGTCGCTCTCGGAACTCGGTTCTGAAGAGTGGTAGCGGAGCGTTACTGGAGCAGGATCATCTTGCGAAGTAGTTGGGGTGCCTTTAACGAGCGGCGAACCAGGTGACAAGTAACCCGCCGGTAGCTTTCAGAGCTTCGCGGTTGTGGCCTTCTTTGGCTGGCGGGGGACGGTCTTGGTCTTGTCGAGGTGCCCGTAGACCGTGGAGCGGGGGACGTTGAACATGTCGGCGATCTGTTGGACGGTCTTCTCGCGGGCGTCGTAGAGCTGCTGGGCGAGTTCGGCCTGGTCGGGGGTGAGGCGGGGCCGGCGTCCGCCGACCCGGCCGCGGGCCCGTGCGGAGGCGAGCCCGTCATTGGTGTTGGCCACGATCAGCTCACGCTGGAGCTCGGCGAGTACGGACAGCATCCCGAACATGGCGCGGCCTTCCATGGTGGAGGTGTCGATGCCCTGCTCGATGACGTGCAGGCCGATCTCTCGCTCGCGCAGGTCGGCGCCGAGGGTCACCAGATGGAGCACGGAGCGGGAGAGCCGGTCGAGCCGGGTGACCTTCAGCGTGTCGCCCTCGCGCAGCAGCTGCATGACGAGGTCGAGTTTCGGGCGGGATGCCTTCGCGCCGCTCGCGGTGTCGACGTGGATGTGGTCGCGGTCGACGCCGGCCCGCAGCAGGGCGTCGATCTGGTGATTGGGGTTCTGGTCGGCGGTGGAGACCCGCGCGTAGCCGATGAGCATGTGTCGGAATCTATCGGCCGGACCGTTCACCGACGTTGATTCCCGGCGCGAGTTGCCGACAGTGCCCACCTGTGGGTTCGTGATCACGGCAGTGAGTGTCGGCAGACGGTCGTTTGCCGACACTGCTAGCTGCCGTCGTCGGCCCGGGGCCCCGCTGCCGTGGGAAGGATGTCGCCGGTTGTCCGATGCCATCGAGCCCGGCACCGTACAGGGGGCGGCAGCGCCATGCCCGGGCTGCTGCTATCCCTTGCGTCGGGAGCGGCGCCTTTTCACAGCCACAAAAAACACATGCTGGCAACGAACCCGACCACGCTCGTCAGGACAAGTGCTCCAGCGATCGAGAGCGCGAGGGGGGCGTCCGTGGGCTGGGCCGACGTCGGGGCCGCTGCGCCCTGCTCGAACGGGCGGCGGCCCCTCGGTCTGTGGGTTCAGCAGTGGATGATCAGGCCGGTGATGACGTTGCAGTGGTCGCTGGCGGTGTCGTTGCCCGGGGTGGGGTCGGTGGGGGCGGAGGCGGTGCGGGTGGTGGTGACGGTCAGGGGCACGCCGACGGTGAGGAGGGCCAGGTGGGCGGTGTAGGAGCGGGTCGCGGTCTGCCCGCTGGCCAGGGAGCCGATGGTGCAGGTGACCTTGTCGGTGCTGGTGCTGTAGGTGCAGTCGGCGGGCAGGCCGGTCACGGCGGTGGTGTGGGCGGGGAGTTGGGTGGTGGTGGTGACGCCGGTGGCGGTGGCGGGTCCGTTGCCGGTGGCGGTGGTGTCGACGCCGAGCTTGCCGGAGATCAGGGAGCCGGTGGCGGTGACACCGACCGACACGTCGGCCTCGGCCGGGGCGTTGGGCACGACGGTGATGGTGGGGGTGAGCTGCTCGGCGTCGGTGGTGGTGTCGCTGCGCAGCCGGTAGGCCAGCTGGAAGGTTCCCGCTGGGGTGTTCGGGGCGACGCGCAGGGTGACGAAACCGCCGGCTTGGGAGCCCGGCTCGTGCAGGCCGGGGAACGGGATCACCAGACCCCCGCCGGGCGCTTCATAGCAGCCCGCCGTCTCGTGGCTGCAGGACTCTATCGAGGTGAAGGCGGTGAACTCGCCGAGGGTCGAGGTGTGGGTGGACAGCTCAAGCCGCAGCTCGTCCGGGGTGTAGTTGTCGGGTGTGGCATTGACTTCGATGGTGAAGGTCTGGCCGGCCTGCACGGTCGTGGACGAAAGGTCCGCAGAGCTGAAGGCGTACGCCGGGGCAGGCACGGCCACCAGCAGGCCGACGGCCATGAGCGCCCCGGTCCACAGCGCGGTGATTCTGCGAGGGAGGGTGAACACCAGGGTCTCCTTGATCATCATACGAACGGTCCGGCGGCTGCCGGACCGGCAAAGCATCAGGGCGGCACACAGCGGCCCGCGGCCCCGTGAAACCTCGCCAGCCGGGTTCGGCCAAGGAGGCTCCACTGTGCCGGATCGCCGACACTGGAACTCTCACGCGCAGACGCCCGGCCTACCAGACTTGAGCTGCGAAGTGCCGTAGCCGTAGGTGTCGATGACCTGGCCGTCGGCGTTGCGCAGGGTGGCGGTATCGCCCTTGTCGTTCCAGATCGCACGCTTGCTGGCGAAGGAGTGGCCGCCCCGGGCGGCATGGACCTGGTTGGTGTAGACGCGCACCTTCCGGCCCGGGTAGAGGACGGTGCCCTCGGGGAAGGTGTACTGCTGGGCAGCGTCGCCGGCGTCGATGACGAAGCCGGTCAGGTCGAGCATGCCGATGCAGCGGTTGGCGATCTCGACGTACTCGTCGGCCTGGCTGCCCTTGACCGTGCCCTTGTACTGGACCTTGCTGATGACCAGGACGACCGCCCCGGACCGGGCGAGCAGACCAGTCATCGCAGCACGCGTCGTGGCGCCCTCCGGCATGGTCAGCCGCTGTAGGGGCAGCGTGTCGGTTCCCGCGGCCTGCTCCGGCACGAACCCGGTGCACAGCAGCCGGTAGGTCGATCCGTCGAGCGTCACGGTCTCCTGGGACGCCCAGCTGAAGAGGTACAGGTAGTCCTCGACGGGGACTGTCGCCGAGTCGGGGGTCTCCACATGCTGCAGTCCGAGACTGAAGTTCTGCGGGCCCATTCCGGGAACCGTCGCGGTCACCGTCAGTTTGAGGGTGATGGGATCGAATTCCTCGTTCGTGTGCGAGCTGGTGCAGACGAGAGTGCCGAAGGAGATGTCGGACCCGTCAACAGGTGCCTCGCCGGCCGCCCCCTCGAAACGGTAGCTCGTGGTACCGGTCTCCGGGGTGCCCCAGGTGATGGTGTCGGTACCCGCTCCCTCCTGGTCGGGACGGAGTCCATCAAGCTTCCACGTGCCGGATATCTTCGCAGTACTCACGTCTGAGCCTTCCAGAGCAGCAGAGACCAGCAAGGGTGAACACGCCACGCCCAGACGGCCAGGACTGCACCGGAGGGACGCCCCTCAGGTGACAGGGGAGATACGCTCCGTAACTCTCGCTGTCGGCCGAGCACCTGGCAAACGCCTAACCGGCCAGACTCCCCTGCCCACAACCGGCCACCGGCTGTGTCGCCAGCCTGCACAGTGACGGCCTCCCCGATACCACCTGCGAGATGTGCGCTTGCCGACCCCTTCCCGCCCGGAAGCCGGTCGCTGGGACGGCCACCGAGCCGGCGGCCGTGCTCCTCGGTCTCGGTCCGGCACGGGCCCGTGGCCGAGGTCGAGGAGAGGTCACGGTGGGTGGTGGCGCAGAACGTCCCGATCGCCCGGGTAGCGCTCCGTCACCTGCGCATACATGGCCGACGGCAAAAGCACCGCCGGCCACGTCACCCCATACCGGTGCTCCAGTGCGCGCGTCGACAGGTCCTCAGCACGGGCGCCGAGGTGGATCGTGGTGTACGGCTGGACCTTCGAGTGCGTGACGCGCATACCAACCCCCAAGAGCAGAAGGGAATCCAGCCTGGGGAGTGCCGACCCGGGGCAGGGTCCGGCTGCCGATCGTGAACCTGCCGGCCCGCCCGCCGACCCGGCCTGCAACGTTGATCCGCCACTGGGGGCCACGGTGAGTGCGATTGTCCTTCATGCGGTGAGACCATGACGGAGAGTGAGTGAATCTTGGCGGAAAGTGATCTTGTGGCAGTGGGCGCCACCTGCAACGTTTCGACGCACAGTCATCAATTCACCGCACAACGTAGCGTCCGGGTGGGCGGTAGCTGCCCGCCGGGGCGTGATGTGCGACGGGTATAAGGCGAGGTATCAGTGCGTTTCCGTTCTTCCTCCATGACCTCCGGGGTCCGCCCGCGCCGTGCGGCAGTCAGCGGGTCCGTGATCGGCGCGCTCGCCCTGGTGACGGCGGGCCTCGCGGCCCCGGCGGCCGTGTCCGCCCCGGTTGCGCCCGCAGCTGCTGCGCGGGTGGCGGCCCCGGCGCACCCGACCGCGTACGTCGCCAACTTCTACGACCGGAACGTCACGGTCATCGACACGGTCACCGGTGACACCGTGACCACCGTGGAGCTGGGCAAGGCGGTCATCAAAGTGGCCGTGACCCCCGACGGCAGCCGCGTCTACGCCCTCCACAGCGACGACCACGCCATCTCGGTCATCGACACCGCAACCAATACCGTCACCGCCACCTTCCCCTTCGGTGACTTTCCCATCGACATGGCGATCGCCCCCGACGGCCTCCACGCCTACATCGCCGACAACACCAGCCAGTCGGTCAAGGTCCTGGACCTCACGACGAACACCCAGTCCGCCGCCATCCCGGCCGACGGCAACCCCGGCTCGGTCGCCGTCAGCCCGGACGGCAGCGAGGTCTACGTCGCGAGCATCGCCACCGGCAGCGGCACCGTGCGGGTCATCGACACCGCCACCAACACCGTCACCCACACCCTCACCCCGAGCGGCTCGGCCCGGGACCTGGCCATGTCACCCGACGGACGGAAGGTCTACGTCACCGACCCCCAGGCCGACACCACGTCGGTGATCGACACCGCCACCCACACCAAGACCGCCACCCTTCCCGTCGGCGGGGCCCCCGTCGCTGTGACGGTCTCCCCGGACAGCGCCCGTGCGTACGTGGCCAACTCGGGAGGCGACAGCGTCTCCGTCATCGACACCGCTTCCCACCAGGTCACCGCGACCGTTCCCGTCGGCCGCGTCCCCTTCGACGTGGCGCTCACCCCGAACGGGCGCGAGCTGTACGTGCCCAACTTCAACGCCAGCACCGTCTCGGTCGTGGACACCTCCACCCACACGGTGACCGCCACCAGGCAAGCGGGCTTCACACCGCAGAGCGTGGTCATCACCCCGGGCCCGGCCGTCCCCGACGAGGCCGACCTCCAGGTCCAGCTCGCCGCCACTCCCGTGCCCGGCCTCGCGGGCCGCATCGACTACACCCTGACCGTCACCAACAACGGGCCCGCACCCGCCTCTTCGGGCACCGTCACCACCACACTGACCCCCGGCGCCGAGCCCACCAGCACCGACTGCACCACCGCCGCGGGCAAGGCCACCTGCACCGTCACCGGCCTGGCCGCCGGCGCCAGCGTGACCAAGCAGTTCAGCCTCCCCGTCGCCCTCCTCGCCCTGGGCACCCCCTACAAGGCCACCGCCACCCGCACCACCTCCACCCCCACCGACCCCAACACCACCAACGACACCGCCACGACGACCTGCACCGCCACCACCCCCCTGATCATCCACTGCAACTGACCACAGCCACACGGAGACCACCGCCCCGCCACCACCGGGCGGCCCGGCTCCACCACCGACGGGCCGCCGGACACACACTCCGGCGGCCCGTCGGCCTTCCCCACCCCCGGCAGCCTCCTGCGGACCCCGCGCCGAAGGCGCCCGACCGTTGCCGCGGCGTGCACAACTCGTTGGGCTGCACGAGTGAACATCGGCGTCCCGGTGACGGGCTGAAGCAAGTGCAGGGGGCGCCGGGGATGGGGCGGCGGGATCTGGGCCTGGACGGGGTGGTGGAACACTTCACCCTGAACAGCGACGAGGTGGGCTGGCTACGCAACAAGACCGGCGCCACCAGGCTGGGCTTCGCCGTTCAGCTCAAGTTTTTGACCTGGCGCGGCCGGTTCCCCAAGATGCGCCTGGAGCTACCGCCCGACGCCGTCGAGCACGTCGCCAAGCAGGTCGGCGCCGCCGCCTGCGAGCTGGGCTTCTACGACTTCACCTCCCGCGCCGCGAAGCGGCACCGCAGCGAGCTGCGGGACCTGACCGGCTGGCACGAGTGCACCAAGACCGACCACGTGAAGCTCGTCTCACACCTGGTCGACGTGATCTGGCACGACGAGCGCCGCGAGGAGCAGGTGCGGGCCGAGCTGGTGCGGCAGATGCGCGTGGACCTGATCGAGCCGCCGACCGCGGCCCAGGTCAACACGATCCTCCGCTCCGCGCTGCACCAGGCCGACGAACGGGCCGTCGCCGAGGTCGCCGCACGGCTCGCGCGGGCCGAGGAGTGTCCCCGCTGGCTGGACGCGCTGGTCTCCACCGACCTGATCAGCGCCGGCGCCGAGCAGGGCGAGGGGGCAGCCGTGGACGGCGACGGTGAGGACGGCGAAGACGATGTGGAGTCGGTGCTGTCCGACATCAAGGCCCATCCGGGCAACGTCAGCCTCAATTCGCTGCTGGATGAGATCTCCAAGCTGGGGCAGGTCCGCGCGGTCGGCGTCCCGGCGAAGGTGTTCGCCGGGATCGGCGTGCAGGTCATCAACGCGTGGCGGGCCAGGGCGTCGGCCGCCTCCCCGAGTCATCTGCGGCGCTTCGACACCCCTGTCCGCCACGTGCTCCTGGCCGCACTGCTGTTCCAGCGGGAGCGGGAGATCACCGACACGCTGGTGGAGCTGCTGAACTCCACGGTGCACCGCATCAACGCGCGGGCGGAGAAGAAGGTGACCGAGGCTTTCGTCGCCGAGTTCACCAAGGTCCGCGGCAAGTCCGGGCTGCTCGGGAAGATCGCCGCCGCCTCGCTCGGCGCCCCCGAGGGCTCGGTCCGCTCCGTCATCTACCCGGCGGCCGGCGGGGAGAAGACGCTCCAGGACCTGGTCGCCGAGATGAAGGCCACCAACGCCGAGTTCGCCCGCTCCAAGCGGGAGGTGTTCAAGTCCTCCTACTCCAACCACTACCGCAGCGGGCTGATGAAGCTCCTCGGCGTGCTGGACTTCCGCTCCTCCAACGACCAGCACAAGCCCGTCATGGAAGCGCTGAAACTCATCGAGCGGCACAAGGACTCCTCCACCACCTACCTGCCGCTCGGCGAGACCATCCCCCTGGACGGGGTAGTGCGCAAAGACTGGATGGAGTTCGCGATCCACGCCCCCGACAAGGGGCCCCAGCGCGTCATGCGCACGGTCTACGAGGCCTGCGTCTTCCAGTCCCTGCGCGACCGGCTGCGCTGCAAGGAGATCTGGGTGGTCGGCGCCGACAAATGGCGCAACCCCGACGACGACCTCCCGGACGACTTCGAGGTCCGCCGGGCGGAGTACTACGAGAAGCTGAACAAGCCTCGCGACGCCAAGCTGTTCATCGCCCAGCTGAAGAGCGAGATGCGTACCGAGCTCGGCGCCCTGGACACCAAGCTGCCGAAGCTGCCCTGGGTGACCATCAGCGGCAAGCGCCGGGGCGGGGCCATCAAGTTCACCGACCCCGAGCCGCAGAAAGAACCCGTCAACCTGCGCAAGCTCAAGAAAGCGATCCGCAAGAAATGGGGCGCCGTCGCCCTCATCGACATCCTGAAGGAAGCCGCCCTGCGCACCGGGATGCTCAAGGCCCTCTCGCCCATCGGCTCCCGGGAGGCGATCGACGAGGCGAAGCTCCTGGAACGCCTACTCCTGATCGCCTACGCCTACGGCACCAACTCCGGGATCAGCTCGGTCGCCGCCGGCGAGCACGGGCACAGCGAGGAAGAGCTGCGCTACACCGCCCGCCGCTACCTGACCGCCACCGGCCTCAAAGCCGCCGGCGTGGAGATCGCCAACGCCACCTTCGCCGCCCGCTCCGAGACCGTCTGGGGGCAGGGCACCACCACCGTGGCCAGCGATTCCACGCACTTCAAGGCCTGGGACCGGAACATCTTCACCGAGTGGCACTCCCGCTACGGGGGCCGCGGAGTCCTCGTGTACTGGCACATCGAGAAAGGCTCGATGGCCATTCACAGCCAGCTTCTGAACTGCACCGCCTCCGAGGTCGCCGCCGCCATCGAGGGCATGATGCGCCACGCCACCACCATGCAGGCCGAGGGCAACTACGTCGATTCGCACGGCCAGTCGGAAATCGGGTTCGGGCTGACCAGGCTCCTGGGTTACGACCTGCTGCCGCGCATCAAGCAGATCAACAAGGTCAAGCTCTACCGGCCCGGCCGCGAGGACGAGGACACCTACGAGCGCCTGGCCGACGCGATGACCCGCCCGATCCGCTGGGACGTCATCGAGAACAACTACGACCAGCTCATCAAGTACGCCACCGCCATCCGGGTCGGCACCGCCTCCACCGAGGCCATCCTGCGCCGCTTCACCCGCACCGCCTCCCACCCCGTCTACCAGGCCATGCTCGAAGTCGGCAAAGCCCAGAAGACCATCTTCGTCGCCCGCTACCTGCGCGACCGCGACCTCCAGCGCGAGATCCAGGAGGGCCTCAACGTCGTCGAGGGCTGGAACGGCGCCAACGACATCATCTTCTTCGGCAAGTGCGGCGAACTGAGCAGCAACCGCCGCGACCAGCAAGAACTCTCCGTCCTCGCGCTCCATCTCCTGCAAACCGCGCTCGTCTTCGTGAACACCCTCATGATCCAAGACATGCTCGCCGACCCCGAATGGGCCGACGTCCTCACAGACGAGGACAAACGCGCCCTGACCCCGCTGTTCTGGATGCACATCCAGCCCTACGGCGAGGTACGGCTGAATATGGGCCGCCGTCTTCAGCTCGCCCAGCCCGTACCGCAGGAGCCGGACCCCGAGCCGGCCGCCGCGTAGCCCGACCCCCAGAACCTCAGAGGACCCCGGCCGTGGCCGGGGTCCTCTGACATGCGCATATGGGGCGCCTTCGATCCGAAGGCTACTGGCGGGTTACTTGTCACCTGGTTCGCTGCTCGTTAACGGCACCCCTAGTTCGAATCCGGCTCGGCCGTAGAGCTGTCGCTTGATCTTTTTGATGCGGTTGACGGCGCCCTCGATGCTGCCGGAGCTCCAGTGCAGGGTGAGTCCAGCGGTTACGGCGTCCAGGTCCCGGAGTAGGTGGAGTGCGAAGCCGGTGAGGCCGGGTAGTTGGCTGGCGGCGACTGCGTCGATCCAGGCAGGGAGCCTGGCACCCTGACGGTCGCTGAGCATCTCGCCGAAGTCGCGGACATGCCCGGCGGCCGTGTCCAGTTCGGGGCAGCGTGCCAGGACGTCCTTCAGGCCGGCGCGGTCGTCCTCGCTCAGCGAGGTGGGGTGTCGGGTGAGCCAGCCGGTCACCTGCCGCACCGTCGGCGGCCGCGGCGGTGCACCGGCCCGACCCCCGCGGAGGGTGGCGATGTGAGAGCGGACCATCTGGTAAGTGACGGGTGCGTTGTTGGCAACGAGTTCGCTGTGCAGGTGGGTGACGCTGGTGCATCCCTCGGCGAAGCGTTGCTCCAGATAGAGCTTGTAGGGGTCCAGCCTGCTGGGTCGGGGCCGGTTCTCGCGGAAGGTTTCCTGCCAGCGTGCGGCGTTCGCGTATCTGAGCACGGTGTTGAGGCCCCAGCCCAGATGCCGGGCGATCGCCCGGCGTGAGTGGCCTTGGGCCAGGAGCTCGTGGACCAGGGCGTGTGCCGCCTTCTTTCGCTCGGCGCGTCGGCCGACGGGTTCCGAGTCGTCCTGCGGCCGACCGGAAGCCGGTCGGGGGGCCTCCGGCAACATGCTGTTGGGCGACGGGTTGCGCAGGCAGTCGCGGTGGGCGGCGACGCAGGTCTCCACGGCCCGGCCGAGGCCCTGCCACAGATGGAACCGGTCGGCGACTTGCAGAGCGTCGGGGGCGCCGCGTCGTGCGCCCTCGGCATAGGCGCCGGCCCGGTCCCGGCAGATGATCTCCACGTCGGGGTGGCGGACCAGCCATGCGGCCAGCGGTCCGGCCTCGCGCGTCGGGAGCACATCGACCACTCGGTGGTCTTCGACGCTGGTCAAGACGGTGGAGTAGGTCTGGCCGCGGCGGATCGCGAAGTCGTCCACGCCCAGCACGCGCGGGGTGCTGAACCGAGGATCGGGCAAGGCCATGACCCTGCGCAGCAAGGTCATCCGGCCGGCTCCGAATCCCAGCTGGGCTGCCAGCCGGGCGCCTGCCCGCCCGGCCAGAGCGAGCCCCACTCGCTCCAGGGCGTGGTTGAGCCGCGTGGTGAACCGTGCGTGCGGAGCGGCCAACTGCGAGAACGGCTCGGCGAACGTTCGGCGCGAGCAGTCCGCAGCCCCGCAGATGAAGCGCCGGACCGTCAGCCGAATACCAAAGCCCTGCTCAGCGAGCGGAAGGTCCTTGAGTCTGCGCTGGTATCGGTCGTGGACTCGGTCCGAGAAGCGGCCGCAGTCCGGACAGGCAGAGCCGGCCGCGCGGCCTCTCGCCACCACCTCGACCCAGCCGAAAGCGGCGGTGACGGCCTCAACATCAACCTCGTCGATCCCGTCGAACACCAGCGAGTTCCAGAACGGTGCATCGGTCTGCATGACCAGCACCATCACCGTCCTCAGCCAACCGCGGCAGGGGCGACGAAAAACCTGACGGAGCGTCACTATCCGCTATCGGACGGCAAGGCGTACGCGGTCTCACGCGAGCCCGGCCCCTCGCAATCGAACGCTGAGGTGACCCTCCGCGACCGCTCCCCAAGATCTGGGGGTCCCAGTAGTTCTCGCCGAGAAAACAACGGAGTAGCCCCTGACCTGGCCCGTTGCCGTTGAGCCGGTGGCTCGTTGGGCTGAATGAGTGAGTCCGGTGGCGAGGGGGCGGTTTTGATGGCACTGCGGGTGTTCTCTGATGAGGAGTTGGGGGCCCTGCGCTCGTTCCCGGCGATCGGCAAGGACGAGCTGATCCGCTACTTCACCCTCGCTGCTGCCGATGAGGCGTTCCTGCGGAAGTTCCTGCGTCCGCAGACGGTCCTCGGCGCTGCTGTGCAGTTGTGCACTCTGCCGTGGCTGGGCTTTGTGCCGGATGAGGTGCCCTCGGCTCCGCCGGCTGCGGTAGGGCGGCTGGCCCGGCAGCTCGGCCTGCCGGTCGAGGTGCTGCGTGGGTACGGGGCGTCGCGGGAGCAGACGCGTACGGACCATTTGCGGCAGGTGGCGAAGTACCTGGGGTGGAAGCCGGCGAAGGCGCTTGAGCTCAAGGAGCTGGACGAGTTCTTGCTGGCCCGCGGGATGGAGCATGACTCGCCGAGTCTGCTGTTCCGGCTGGGCTGTGAGTACCTGCGGTCGGCGAAGGTGATCCGGCCGGGGGTGGTCGCGCTGCTGGGGCACGTGGGCACTGCCCGCCAGGCCGCCGAGCGGGAGACCCACGCCCGGGTGGCCCACTTACTCAATGCCGAGCGGGCGGAGGGGCTGGACGGGCTGCTGGTCGTGGATCCGAAGCTGAAGTCGTCCCGGCTGCACTGGCTGGTGACCGGCCCGGTGCAGGCGTCGCCCAACAGCGTGGACGGCGAGGTGGAGAAGCTCAGGTTCCTGCGGGGACTGGGCGCCGATGCCCTGGACCTGTCCGGGCTGCCCGCCGAACGGCGCCGCTACCTGGCCCAGATCGGGCGCCGTCTGACCGCGCAGGCCCTGGTGCGGCGCGAGCCGGGCCGGCGCCATCCGATCCTGCTGACACTGCTCGCGCAGTCCTCGGTGGACGTCCTCGACTCCGTCGTCCAGCTCTTCGACCAGACCCTGTCGGGCTCGGAGTCCCGGGCGCGGATCAAGCTGCGTGACGCGCTCGCCGAACGGGCGAAGCTCTCCGAGGGCCGACTCACCCTGCTGGAGGAGATCCTGCCCGTGCTCGCGGATGCCGGTATCCCGGACGAGGACGTCGGCACGCTGCTGCGCGAGAAGATCGGCATGGACCGTCTGCGTGCCGCGCATGCCGGGGCCACGGTGCGGCTGCCGAGGGATCACGGGCATCTGCGGCTGCTGGAGGGCTCCTACCCCTACATCCGGCAGTTCGCGCCGAAGGTGTTGGAGGCGGTGCGGTTCGCCGGCGGTACCGAGGCGACACCGCTCATCGAGGCGCTTTCGATCCTGCGGGAGCTGAACGCCACCGGCGCCCGTAACGTCCCCGACGGCGCCCCGACGCTGTTCGTGCCGGCCCGCTGGCAGGGCTACCTCGACGAGGCCGCGGCCAAGGGTGATGCGACCGCGTACCGGCACTACTGGGAGCTGTGCACGCTCCTGGCGCTGCGCGACGGCCTGCGCTCGGGGGACGTGTACGTGCCGGGCTCGCGTCGCTACGACAACCCGGCCGCCTACCTGTTCAAGCCCGCCCAGTGGCAGACGCACCGGATGGAGTTCTGCCGCCTGGTGGGTAAGAGCCCCGACGCTTCCGAGGCGCTGGCGCTGGTGATGGACGAACTCGATGAGGCGCTGGGCGACCTGGAGGACACGCTCAAGACCGGCGACGGGCCGGTCCGGTTGAACGACGACGGTGAGCTGGTGATCTCGCCGCTGACGGCGGAGGACATCCCGTCCGAGGCCGAGGAGCTCCATACGGAGCTGGAGGGGATGCTGCCGAACGTGCCGATCGCCTCGCTGCTGGTGGAGATGGACCGGCACACCGGCTTCCTGGACTGCTTCGTCCATGCCGGCGGCAAGCAGGCCCGCTCGGCGCAGCTCAAGAGGAATCTGATCGCCTGTCTGATCGGGCTCTCCACCAATCTGGGGCTGCACGGGATGGCCGCCTCGTGCGGCATCCCCTACGACGTGCTGGCCTGGACCGCGGAGTGGTACATCCGGGAGGAAACGCTGCGTGAGGCGAACATCATGCTGGTCAACTACCACCACAAGCTGCCGATGACCTCGGCGTTCGGGTCAGGCACCCTGTCCTCCTCGGACGGGCAGCGGTTCCCCACCCGGGGCAAGTCGATCACCGCCCGGCACCTGAACAAGTACTTCGTCTCCGAGGGCATCTCGACCTACACCCACGTCTCGGACCAGCACTCGACGTTCGGCACGAAGGTCATCGTGGCCACCCACCGCGAGGCCCACTACGTGCTGGACGAGATCCTGGGCAACGCCACCGACCTGCCGATCACCGAGCACGCCACGGACACGCACGGCGTCACCCTGGTCAATTTCGCCCTGTTCGACCTGGTGGGCAAGCAGCTCTCGCCGCGTATCCGCGACCTGGGCAAGATCACCCTCTACCGAATGGGTGCCAAGGGAGATTACGAGGAACGGTTCCCCACCGCCGGGCCGCTGCTGACGAAGAAGGCCAACCTCGACCTCGTAGCCGATCACTGGGACGACCTGCTCCGTCTGGCGGGGTCGCTGAAGTACGGGCACGCCACCGCCTCCCTGATCGTGGGCAAGCTGTCGGCGTCCTCCCGGCAGAACGCGCTGGCCGCCGCGCTCAAGGAGTACGGAGCGATCCGCAGAACGATCTACGCCGCGAAATATCTGTCCGACCCGGCCTACCGGCGCAAGATCGCCCGGCAGCTGAACCGGGGTGAGTCCATCCACTCCCTGCGCCGCCAGCTGCACTACGCCCGCGAAGGCAAGGTCACCCGCCGCCAGCCCGAGCAGCAGAACGAGCAGGCCTGGTGCCTGACGGTGGTGACCAACGCGGTCATCTGCTGGCACACCGAGTATCTGGGCCTGGCCGTCGGGGAACTGCGCGGCGCGGGCCGCGAGGTCGACGCCGAGGTACTGGCGCACATCTCCCCGGCCCGCAGCTCGGCCGTGAACTACTACGGCTCCATCACCGTCGACTACGACGCGGAGCTCGCCCAGCTCGACGAGCAGGGCCACCGGCCCCTGCGGACCGTGGCCGCGGACGACCCGGCAGCCGGGCTGTAGCAGCAGTCGGCCCCCGGCGTCGCCCACGACGTACGTGGGCACCTGCGCCGGGAGTGCAGACTGGAGCCCCGAGTGCGGCAACGCGGCGAACACCATCACGGTGTGGACGTTCTACATCAACGGCATCCTGGCCGACGCCCCATTCACCGTCACAGTGCAGTAGCCAGACAGCCGTCACACGGTCGGTCGGGGGCTGCACCCGCAAATGCGTGGGTACAGCCCCTCTACAACGAACAGGCGATGCGCCTCGACTTGGGGCCGATCGCCCACGTGCCCCACCCCCGAACCCCGGCGGACGCCGTCGATCGAGCGGGTACGGAGAAGACACAAGGGCGGCTGGCCTGACGGAGGAGGCAGCTGACGTGAGGATCAGGACCGCCTCTACCACTTTCGGGCGAGTGGTGGAAGATCCTCCCACCCGAGGGACTGTTCCGCTCATAAGCTGATCGTTGACGTGCGCTCACGCATGTTCACCGCGAGCCTCAAAGGAGACGGCCCCATGAAGGAAGACAGCACCCCCGAAGATCTCGCCACGAACCCAACCACCGACGAGAAGGTCGAGATCAGCACTAAGGGTGTCCGCCAGTAGGTCATCGGATGCGGGGGTTTCGAGGGCGGGTGTCCCAGCGGTAGAGGGTCCAGGCGCGTCGGATCAGGCAGCGGACAGTGATGACTGTGCTGGCCAGAGCGATGAAGAAC
>NZ_JBWJVM010000074.1:0-44377 GCF_056428985.1 Streptomyces sp. CA189
AGAATGCATGATGGGACGGCAGGCACGGATCCCCCGGTGATCATGAAGCGTAGAGAACTCCATGATCGGGCGAACCGTGCCTGCCCTACTACTGCCGCCCAGTCGGGCACCTACTGGCGGACGTTCTAAGAACGCCAAGAGCTACGAGGACCGGTCTACGAGGCCCCCGCGAGCACTCCCCCGGAACGGCGCCGGCCGAGCCGCCGGGCGGCGGCCAGGGCCGGGTCGAGGGACGGGACGGCGGCCAGCAGCTCCCGGGTGTAGGCGTGCGCCGGCCGGTCGTAGACCTCGTCGACGGGGCCCTCCTCCACGATGACCCCGCCCCGCATGACGGCGACCCGGTCGCTGACCTGCCGCACCACGGCGAGGTCGTGCGCGATGAAGACCAGCGCGATGCCAAGCTCCCGCTGGAGCTCGGCCAGCAGGGCGGTGACCTGCCCCTGCGTGGTCACGTCGAGGGCCGAGACGGGCTCGTCGCAGACGATCAGCCGGGGCCGGGGCGCGAGGGCCCGGGCGATGCCGACGCGCTGGCGCTGGCCGCCGCTGAACTCGTGCGGGTACCGGTCGTAGTGCGCCTCTTCCAGCCCCACCCGGACCAGCAGTTCACCGACCCGGGCCCGGATCGCGCGCTGGTCCTTCTCGCCCGCCGCGCGCAGCGGGTCCGCGATGGACTCGCCGATCGAACGGCGCGGGTTGAGCGAGGACACCGGGTCCTGGAACACCATCTGCACCCCGGGCACGACGCCGACGCTCTCCACGCCGTCCCGCCGGACCTGCCCGGAGCTCGGCTCCAGCAGCCCGACGAGCATCCGCCCGAGCGTGCTCTTGCCGCTGCCGCTCTCCCCGACGATCCCCAGCGTCTCCCCACCCCGCACACACACCGACACGCCGCCGACGGCCTCCACCCGCCCCTTCCCCCGCCCGAACTCCTTCCGCAGAGAAAACGCCTCAACAACGGGCAACTCCGCCTGCTGCGCCGCCACTTCTGCCGCGGCCAAATCCGCCGGGTCCGATCCCAGCTCCGCCAAATCCAGCCTCGCCGGCGTTTGAGGCGCGGGGTCCGGGGCGGAGCCCCGACCTTTGAGCCGCACCCGGCCCTGTCGCGGCAGCCCCACCGGGCCCGATTCCAGCCCCGCCCGGGGGCCCCTCCCAGCGGTAGCTGGGGGAGTTTGAGGCGCGGGCACGGGCAGCGCCCGTACGGCCGCCGGCCGGGCCACCCGCACCGCATCGAGCCGCGGCACCGCCGCCAACAGCGCCGCGGTGTACGGATCGGCCGGAGCGGAGAGCACCGACTCCACCGGGCCCCGCTCCACGACACCCCCGTCCCTCATGACCAGCACCGCGTCCACGTTCTCCGCCGCCACCCCCACATCGTGCGTGACCAGCAGCAGCCCGAGCCCCCGCTCCTCCCGCAGCCCGTGCAGCAGGTCGAGGATCTGCGCCTGGACGGTGACGTCCAGCGCCGTGGTCGGCTCGTCCGCGATCAGCAGCTTCGGCTCGCACGCCAGCGCCATCGCGATCAGGGCCCGCTGCCGCATGCCCCCGCTGAACTCGTGCGGCCGCGCCCGGGAGCGGCGTACCGCGTCGGGTATGCCCACCCGGTCGAGCACTTCCACGGCCCGCGCCCGGGCCGCCCGCCGCGTCACGGCAGCGTGCACCCGGTACACCTCGGCGATCTGGTCGCCGATGGCGTAGTACGGGTCCAGGGAGCTCAGCGGGTCCTGGAAGACCATCGCGGCGACGGCCCCGCGCAGCTCCCGGAGCTCCGCCGGGGAGGCCGCGCCCACGTCGGTGCCGCCGACCCGGACGGTGCCGCCGAGCCGTGCTCCGGTCCCGTGGTGCAGCCCCAACAGGGCTGCCGCAACGGTCGACTTGCCGCTTCCCGACTCCCCCACGACTCCCAGCGCGCGGCCGGGCTCCAGGGTGAAGGACACCCCGTCCACGGCCCGTACGTACTCCCCCGGCCGGCCGACCGGGAAGTCGACGGTGAGGCCGGCGACGTCCACCAGCGATGCGTTCGTCATGCCAGAACCACCCTTCGGTCCGCGACGGCGTACAGCACGTCGGCGACGACACCCGCGAGCACGACGGCCGCGCCGATGGCGAGGACCACGCCCACCACCACGGGCAGGTCCACCACCCGTACGCCGTCGATGAGGGTCTTGCCGAGCCCGGGGATCCCGAACAGCGACTCGGTCAGCACGGCGCCGCCGATCATCGTGCCGAAGTCCACGGCGCTGAGCGCGATCACCGGTGCCACCGCGCCCCGCACGGCGTGCCGGGTCACGATGGCCCGCTCCCCCACCCCGTAGGCGCGGAAGGTGCGGATGTGGTCCTCGGCGAGCGTCTCCAGCGTGGAACTGCGGCTCAGCCGGGCGTACTTGGCGCTTTCGAAGAAGCCGAGGGTCACCCAGGGCAGCAGCATGTTCCACGCCCACTGCTCGGGGTCGTCGCCGAGCGGAACGTACGTCGGGAAGGGCAGCCACTGGAGGTAGGCGCAGACGGCCATGAGCAGCAGCAACCCGAGGATGAAGACGGGCGTCCCGGTGGCGGCGAGGGTGAGCACGGTCAGTGCCCGCTCCGTGAACCCGCCGCGGCGCAGCGCGGACAGCAGCCCGTTGCCGACGCCGATCACGAGCCAGATCACCAGCGCGCCCAGCGCCAGCGACAGCGTGGCGGGGAGCCGCTCCAGCAGCAGCTCGGTGACCTGCTGGTCGTTCTGGTACGAGAATCCGAGGCAGGGCGCGTCACAGTGCAGGACGAGCCCGGCGCCGCCGGAGTAGTCCCGGCCGAGCAGCAGCCCCTGGAGGAAGTGCAGGTACTGCGCGACGGTCGACTCGTTCAGGCCGAGCTGTTCGCGCACCTGGGCGATCTGCGCCGGGTTGCAGCGCTCCCCGCAGGCGAGCCGGGCGGGGTCGCCGGGGACCAGGTAGAAGAGGGCGTAGATCACGACGGACAGCGTGAGCAGCACGAGCAGTGCGCCGCCGGTCCGTTTGAGCACGAAAGGGGTCACCCGGTGCGCTCCTTTCTGGTGCCGACCCGCAGCCGCGAGTCCTCGCGCGGGTCGAGGGCCGTGCGGACGGCGTCGCCGAGCACCGTGAAGGCGAGCACGGTGACGAAGAGCAGCCCGGCGGGGAGCAGGACGTAGGCGGGGTCGGCGCGGAACCAGGTCTGGGCGCTGGACAGCATCTGCCCCCACGAGGGGGTGGGCGGTTTCACGCCGACCCCGAGGAAGGACAGGGAGGCCTCGACCACCATGGCGGTGGGCACCTTGATCGCGGCGAGGGTGATGACGGGCGCGGCCAGCGAGGGCAGCAGCTCCCGGCGGGCGATCCGCAGGGTGCCGTTGCCCGAGAGCCGGGCGGCGTCCACGAAGTCCAGTTCTCTCAGGGAGAGGGTCTGGGCACGCACCATCCGGGCGAGGCCGCCCCAGTCGAGCAGTCCGATGACCAGGATCAGCAGCAGCGGCCGCGGGAAGCCGGGCGGGACGACGGCGGTGAGGGCGATGGCGATCACCAGCAGGGGCAGGGCGATCATCACGTCGGTGAACCGGCTGATGACCTGGCCCGCGAACCGGCCGCCGAGCGCGGCGGCGAGCCCGACGCCCACCCCGACGAGGACCTGGACGAGGGTGGCGCCGAGGGCGACGAGCAGCGAGATCCGGGCCCCGTAGAGCAGCCGGGTGAACAGGTCGCGGCCGGTGCCCGGTTCGACGCCGAGCCAGTGCTCGCCGGAGATCCCGCCGAAGGAGCCGATGGGGACGCCGCCGCGCGCGGAGTCGACGAGCTCGTCGTGGTAGGCGTTCGGGTCCTGGCCGGTGAGCTGGGCGAACAGCGGTGCGGCGAGGGCGAGGAGGACGAGGAGCGCGAGGACGGCGGCCGCCGCCACGGCCGAGGGCCGGGCGCGCAGCCGCCGCAGGATCTGCCGCCCGAGGCCAGGGCCCGGGGCGGTGGCCCCGGGCCCGGACGCCGGTCGGTCGGCGAGGAGCGTCACCTGACCGCGACCTGCGAGATGTCGAGGACGCCGGTCCAGTCGCTGATGACGACGTTCTTGCCGACGAGCCGCTTTTGAAGTGCTCTCCTGACTCGAGCCGGGAGATTCCTGCTTACCTTGCGGCAGCGGGCTTGACGCGCTTCGCGCGCCTGACGACTGCCCTCCCGGCAGCCGGGACGAGCGCGAGGCCCATCCGGTACAGATGCAAGACATTCCGGGCTGCGTTGTGGTCGGCGTTGCCCGACCAGCCGCAGTCCGAGTTCTTGCACACGAACACGGCCTGGGACACCCGGCTCCCGGGCGTGGTGAAGCCGCACACGGAGCAGCGCCGGGAGGTGCCGGGGGCGGGCACCTTGAACAGGTCACCGCCGTGTCGGGCGGTCTTGTACGTCAGCATGGCGACCGTGCGGCCCCATGCCTCCCCGCTGATGGAGCGGTTCAGCCCGGTTTTCTGGGCGACGTTCTTCCCCGGCTCTTCGATGGTTCCATTGGCCGACTTGACCATGTTCGTGATGGTGAGTGCTTCGACCACGATCGTGCCGTAGGTGCGGGCGATGGTGGTGGTCGTCTGGTGCTGCCAGTCCAGGGCCCTGCGCTTGGCTTTCGCGCGGAGTCCTGCGATCTGGTCGTAAGTGTGGTGCAGTCGGCGACTGGTGCGTTCGCCGGGCTTACGGTGGCGCTTACGCCGCGCGGCGCGCTGCTCCAAGCGCAGCAGCTTGGCCTTCTCTCGATCGGTCAGCCACTCGCCATGCCCGTACGTTTCGCCGTCAGAGAGGGCGATGGGGACAGCGACGCCGACGTCGATGCCGACGTCCGGCCCCTGGTGGGGCTCGGGCTTGACCTCCAGGGCCTGGACGCGGAAGGCGATGTGCCAGCCCAGCGCATCCTTGACCAGCCGCGCCCCGGTGATCCGGTTCTCCCCGTCGGCGTGCTTGCCGACGGGGAGACCCTTGGTCCACCGGAAACGGACCCGACCCACCTTGGGGACATTGGCCATGCCCCAGCGGCGGTGCACCCGAACGATGTTCAGGTCCCGCCCCTGCGGAATGTCCACGGACATCACCGACCGGAACCGCCCCTTGAAATTCGGCGCATCGGCGCGGCCGTCCCAGCAGTTCTTCCACGCCTGGAAATACGTCTTCAACACCGCTTGTGCGGCCTGGGCCGGAAGAACACCAAGAAAGTCGATGTCCTCGCGGGCCTGCCGGATCGCGGCATCCGCATTTGCCAGAGTCCGCTTATCCTTCGGCATCATCTGCCACCACGCATGCAGACAGTTCCACATCGCGCGGGCCGCGTGCGCCTGGCCATCGGCCTTCAACACCCCGGCAGGCGACAGCGCGAGCCGGGCACGATGCCCTAACTGCCGCTTGATCAGGGTGTCTTGACTCACGAACGGGAACCTAGCATCGATTATGTCGCCGCGTCGGAATCCTCATCCCGATGTACGCACCGGACGTCATGTTGTTCACAACCTGCATGTTCATTTGGTTTTCGCCACCAAGTGCAGGCAGAAAGCGTTCACCGACGCCATACTGACCCGCACCGAAGAGATCATGCGGGAGGTCTGCGCCGATTTCGAGGCCGAACTGAAGCAGTTCAACGGAGAACAGGACCACCTGCACCCGCTCGTGCACTACGCGCCGAAAGTCCAGCTCTCCAAACTGGTCAACTCCCTCAAGGGCGTCAGCTCCCGACGGATCCGCCAGGAATACGACAGTCATGTCCGCCGGCACCTGCGGGGCGGACACTTCTGGTCCGGCTCCAACTTCGCCGGATCGTGCGGCAGGGCACCCCTGCCCATTGTCAAGTAGTACATCGAGAACCAGCAGCGCCCCGCTGACCGTCACCACGGAAAGCGCAGAGCACTCCAGCGCGCCGCACATCCGACCCAGGGATGACCTTCACCCCCGCCCTGAAAGGCGGAGCACCGGCCCAGATCAGAGGTAGATCAACTTCCCGGATACACCCAGGGGTTGGGCTTGCACTGGACTCCGTTGATGTCCAGGGACTTCGTCTGCTGCTGCATGATCGGGGCGAGCGCGCCCGGCGTCCGGCAGCTCACGTGACCGTGGCCGAGCCGGTGGCCGACCTCGTGGTTGATCAGCATCTGGCGGTAGGCGAACATCTGGTCCGCCCCGTACGTCGCCGAACCCTGCGACCAGCGGTAGGCGTTGATCATCACGCGGTCGGTCGACGCGGAGTCGCAGGAGACGTTGTCGATGGTGGTGTCGAGCCCGGACTTCTTGCACCAGACACCGGTGGTCCCGGGGCTGGCGAGCGTGATCACGAAATCGGCCTCGCCGCCCGGCACCCGCTCGAAGGTCTTCGTACCGCCGTGGCCCCAGCTCCGGTCGTCGTTCAGCGTGCGGTGCACGGCCTCGGCGAACAGCTGCGGATCCAGGCCCAGTCCCTGCTCCACGTCGACGCGGTAGCGGACCACCTGCCCCTTGCCGGGTCCCTGTGCCACCCCGGGCACGGTGTCGAAGGCGCCGGAGCCCTTCAGCTTCTCGTCGATCGGGAACCGCTGCGCCATCTTCTGGTCGTACGAGAGCTCCGGCGCGGCCTTGATCGCCGCGGAGGCGTCCGGGGTGGGCCGGTCGTCGGAGCGGGAGGCGGCGGAGTTGCCCTGGGCGGTGTGGCTGTTGCCCTCGTCGGCGGCGCGCGCGGTGTTCTTGCCGCTGTCGCCCTCGGAGGCCGCCTGGCCCGCGACGACGACGGCGAGCACGACCGTGACGGCCGCGGCGGCCATCCCGGCGTACGTACGGCCCTTGACGCCGCGCCCGGCCGCGGGCGGCTCCTCCTCGACGGGGGCGACCGGCGTACGCGGCGCGGGGATCCGGCGGTGCGAACCCGTCGCGGTGAAGACGTCCTCGGTGAAGACGTCCTCGGCGAAGACCTCCTCGGCGACCTGGACCGCGCGGTAGGAGCCGCTCGCGGTGAAGGCGTCCTCGGGGAACGGGATCCGGCGGTGGGAGCCGGTCGCGGTGAAGGCGTTCTCGGCCACCGGGACCCCGCGGTGGGAGCCCGTCGAGGTGAAGGCGTCCTCGGGGGCCGGGATCCGGCGGTGCGATCCCGTCGAGGTCATCGGCGAGTCGAGGGTGACCTGCGGGAAGCCGACCGCGGGGGTGCCGAAGGCCGGCGTTTCGTAGACCGGGGTGTCGTGGACCGGGGTGTCGTGGACCGGGGTGTCGTGGACCGGGGTGTCGTGGACCGGGGCCCCGCGCCAGTCCCCGTAGACCGCGCCGGTACCGGCGGCCGCGCCCCAGGCTCCGCCGGGCTCGTGCTGTTCGGGATGGCCGCCGCGCGTGCCGGACACCGGCTCGTGGCGCGGCGGTGCCGCGTACCCTCGAGGGGCGGCGGCCTGTTCGGCCCACCCGGCCGGGGCCGGGGCTGTGGCCCGGACTCCGGCCCGTTCGGCCGGCTGCGGATGGCCTGAGCCTGGGCCGGGAGCCTGGACGGACTCCTTGCGACTATGTCGTCCCACGTCTCAGCCCTTGCCGTCCTCGTCGGTATTCATGGTGTGCACGATGTGCCCCGGCACGGCCGGATCCGGCACGCCCGGGTCCGGCTCGGCGCCGCGCCCGTCGCCGGTGGCGTCCAGCAGCTCCCGGAAGGCGGCCGCGACCACCTCGGGGTACTCCATCATCGCCACGTGCCCCGCCTCGGGCAGGGTGAGTAGCCGCGAACCCCGGTAGGCCGCGGCGGCCTTGCGCGCCATACGGTACGAGACGAGCTGGTCCCGGCCACCGTAGACCAGCAGGGTCGGGGCGAGCACCCGCTGTGCCTGGCGCCACAGTCCGTGCTGACCACCGAGGGTGTACGCGTCGACGATGCCGCGCGAGGAACGGGTCAGCGCGTCCCAGAAGTACGGCAGCGCGAGCCGCCGTTCCATTTCCTCGACGGCCGCCTCGAACACCTCGGGCTTCACCCGGGAGGGGTCTCCGTACAGGAGGTCCGTCAGCCCCCGGGTGCGCCGCTCGGCGCTCAGGCCGCGGGTGAGCCGGTCGAGCACCCCGGCCATGCCGGGTACGGCGAGCAGCGCCGTCGGCACGGCCGACTTCTGCACGCGCAGTTCGGGCAGCGCCGGGGAGACCAGCGTCAGCGTGCGCACCAGGTCGGGCCGGACGGCCGCGATCCGGGTGGAGACGGCCCCGCCGAGGGAGTTTCCGAACAGGTGCACCGGTCCGCGCCCGGCGGCGTCGAGGTGGCGGATGACGGCGCGGGCGAGCCCGGTCACCGAGTAGTCCCGGTCGGCGGGCGGCGGGGACCAGCCGAAGCCGGGCAGGTCCAGGGCCTCGCCGTCGACGGAATCGGCCAGCCGCGCCATGAGCGCGGACCAGTTCTGCGAGGAACCGCCGAGCCCGTGGACGAACAGCGCGGGCGGCAGGCCGGCCCGGACCGCCGGGCGTACCCGTACGGTCATTTCCAGCCCGGGCAGCCGGTCGGTGCGCAGCTGCTCCCCTTCGGCCACCCGCACGGCTCCCACCTGGGAAGACTCGCTGGAAGACGAGGGGTCGGTGGACCGTACACCCGGCAGCTCGGTCGAAGACATGGGGCAATGTTACGAGACGATCACGCGGGTCCTCTTGTGTTCGCCGTCACAGATGCTTGCGGAACCGCCTAGCGGGGTATGCGCGATCCTCCTAGGCTCGTAGGTGGAAAGGGGTGCTCCATGACTGTCGACCCTGCGGAACCGGACACCTTCCAGTCAGAGCTGCGGGAATCCCTCGATGTGGAAGCCCCCGAGGCGGACGCGGCGGAGCAGCACACGGAGTTGAATCCGATCGAGGACGATCCGCTCACCCCCGTGGGCCAGCGCGAAGCGTCCGACGGGGACGCCGCCGAGCAGACCCGGGTGGTGGCCCTGGACGAGGACGACTACCGCTGATCCAGCGCTGACCAGCATCTCCGGCGGGTAACCGGCGGTCCGTACCGCGAGAAAACTCGGCTTGAACCCTCCAGATTCGGTTACCGAAAAGTACGATGGCCGCGCGGCGCAAGGCGCACTGTGTTCTAGAGAAAGTGGGAGGCGGCGTGACAGCCATCGAGCAGACCGAGGCAGCGCGTCCGCGGGGCACGCGACTTCCGCGCCGGGCCCGGCGCAACCAGCTCCTGGGCGCCGCCCAGGAGGTCTTCGTCGCGCAGGGTTACCACGCGGCGGCCATGGACGACATCGCGGAGCGTGCCGGAGTCAGCAAGCCGGTGCTCTACCAGCACTTCCCCGGCAAGCTCGACCTCTACCTGGCGCTCCTGGACCAGCACTGCGAGGCCCTCCTGCTCGCCGTGCGCACCGCGCTCGCGTCGACGAACGACAACAAGATGCGCGTCGCCGCGACCATGGACGCCTACTTCGCGTACGTCGAGGACGAGGGCGGCGCCTTCCGGCTCGTCTTCGAGTCGGACCTGACGAACGAGCCGGCGGTGCGCGAGCGCGTCGACCGCGTCTCGCTGCAGTGCGCCGAGGCCATCTCGGATGTCATCGCCGAGGACACCGGCCTGTCGAAGGACGAGTCGATGCTGCTGGCCGTCGGCCTGGGCGGGGTCTCGCAGGTAGTGGCCCGGTACTGGCTGTCGAGCGAGAGCCCGGTCGCCCGGGACACCGCGGTGGGGCTGCTGACCTCCCTCGCCTGGCGCGGAATCGCCGGCTTCCCGCTGCACCCGACGGACGTCTGAGCGGCGGCCGACCGGCGTCGGCCCGGCGTTCCGGACCGGCCCCGGCGGTCCCCGCCGGTCTGACCGGCGGCTGTTCGCTGCGAGCGTTTTCGCCGCGCGCCGGACACGTCCCCTCTCCGGGCTAATGTGGACCGGGTAACGGCGCGGCTGATCGCGCGAACCGGACCGTCGGAGGGACAAGGCCGTGGAGGTCAAGATCGGCGTGCAGCACGCACCCCGGGAGATCGTGCTCGAGAGCGACCTGAGTGCCGAGGAGCTGGAGAGCATCGTCACCGCCGCCCTGTCCGGCTCGGTGGCGCTGCTGAGCCTCACGGACATCAAGGGCCGCAAGGTCCTCGTGCCGTCCGACCGCCTGTCGTACGTCGACCTGGGCGAGCCCAGCGTGCGCAAGGTCGGCTTCGGCGCGCTCTGAGCCGAACGCTCCGACGCTCACGAAGCACCCAGGAGTACCGAGAACGGCCCGGCGGACGAATCCGCCGGGCCGTTTCCGTTTCCTCCGCTTCGGGTAGGACCGCTGTAAGACACGCTCCCCCGGTTCGCCCCGGTACGTCCGCCGTTCGAGAGGAACCCCCATGCTGCTGATCGAGGCGCTCGGCTCCGCTCTCCTGGGCCTCGCCCTGGCCGGAGCGGCCGTCCGTACGCTCGGCCCGCGGCTGCCCTCCCCGCGGACGGTCCTGGTGAGCGGAGTGGCCGGTGCGCTCTTCGGCGCCTATCTGACGCACACCGCGCTGGGCCCCGGGCACAGCACCCTGTTCGCGACCTTCATCGGCGGCGCGCTGGTCTCGGCGGTGGTCCTGTCCCTGCTGCTGCGGCCCGCCGGCCGGACCGGGAGGCCGTCCCCCCGGACTCCGTTTTCGGTTCCGACGCGGGGCTAGACGACCCCACTGATCCATGACAGCGGCCCCCGCACGGAACTTCCGTGCGGGGGCCGCTGTACGTACGCCAGGGGTGCGGGCTATGCCGCCAGGCCCAGGGCCGCCATGCGCTTGGTGTGCGCCTTCGTGATCCGGGTGAACATCTCGCCGACGGCCGCCAGGTCGAATCCGGCCGCCATCCCGTCCACCCCGCCGACCAGCATGGTGGAGAGCGCGTCGCGCTCGGCGACCACGCGCTGCGCCTGCGACAGGGCCTCGCCCATCAGCCGGCGGGCCCACAGCGCGAGCCGGCCGCCGCAGCGCGGGTCGGCCTCGATGGCGGCGCGCACCTTCTCCACGGCGAAACCGCCGTGGCCGGTGTCGTCGAGCACGCTCACGACGAGCCCGCGGGTGTCGGTGTCGAGGTGGGTGGCCACCTCGCGGTAGAAGTCGCTGGCGATGGAGTCGCCGACGTACGCCTTGACCAGGCCCTCCAGCCAGTCCGACGGCGCGGTCTGGCGGTGGAAGTCGTCGACGCCCTTCGCGAAGGGCTCCATCGCGGCGGTGGCGTCCTCGTCGATCGCGGTGAGCCGGTCGCGCAGGCGCTCGAAGTGGTGGAACTCGGCGGAGGCCATCTTCGCGAGCTCGGCCTTGTCATCGAGGGTGGGCGCGAGCTTCGCGTCCTCCGCGAGGCGTTCGAAGGCCGCGAGTTCGCCGTACGCGAGCGCCCCGAGGAGATCCACCACGGCGGCCCTGTACTGCGGCGAGGCGGAGGCCGTGACCCAGTCCTGGGCGGCGATGCCGGCTGCCTCGGCGGGGGCGCTTTCGTCGGCGGGCGATGCGTTTTCAACGGTCGACATGCTCCGCACAATAGCTCGCCGAAAGGCACCATGAACCACCTGCTCAGTCCACGTAAACGCGCCTACCTGGTGAATTCACCCGACACAGCTGCGAGATTCCGGGGTACAGTGGTAATGCGCCTGCCGAACACTCGGCGGGCCATCCGAATGAGGATGCCCGGTCGGTGGCCCGATCGGCTCCACCCGACCGCCCTCGGCGTGATGCGTACGTTCATACGTACCGCGTCCCACGAGGGGCCCCCTCAGCGGCATAAAGCGCCTGAGCGATGGCTCGTGGTCCCGCGCAGCTTCGTACGTACGTAGTAGTACTGCAAGCCCGGCACGGTACGACCCCCTTCGCCGCCTCGCGCCGCGTCTCACAGAAGAGGCAGCACCCTGACTACGTTCCGAGACCTCGGGATCTTTCCCGAGACGGCCGAAGCCCTTGAGGCCGTCGGCATTGTGTCCCCCTTCCCGATCCAGGAGATGACCCTCCCCGTCGCCATGTCCGGCACGGACGTCATCGGCCAGGCCAAGACCGGTACCGGCAAGACGCTCGGTTTCGGCCTCCCCCTGCTGGAGCGCGTCGTCGTCCCCGCGGACGTCGAGGCCGGCCGTTCCACGCCGGATCAGCTCACCGACGCCCCGCAGGCCCTCGTGGTGGTTCCGACCCGCGAGCTCTGCACCCAGGTCACCAACGACCTCCTCACCGCGGGCAAGGTCCGCAACGTCCGCGTCCTCGCCATATACGGCGGCCGCGCGTACGAGCCGCAGGTCGAGGCGCTCAAGAAGGGCGTCGACGTCATCGTCGGCACCCCGGGCCGCCTGCTCGACCTGGCCGGGCAGAAGAAGCTCGACCTCTCCAAGGTCAAGGCCCTCGTCCTCGACGAGGCCGACGAAATGCTCGACCTGGGCTTCCTGCCCGACGTCGAGAGGATCATGAGCTACCTGCCGGCCAAGCGGCAGACGATGCTGTTCTCGGCGACCATGCCGGGTGCGGTCATCGGACTGGCCCGCCGGTACATGACGCAGCCGACGCACATCCGCGCCGTCTCGGAGGACGGCGAGGGCGCGACCGTCGCCAACACCACGCAGCACGTCTTCCGTGCGCACAACATGGACAAGCCGGAGCTCGTCTCCCGCATCCTGCAGGCCGAAGGCCGCGGGCTCGCCATGATCTTCTGCCGCACCAAGCGCACGGCGGCCGACATCGCCGAGCAGCTCGAGAAGCGCGGCTTCGCCTCCGGCGCCGTCCACGGCGACCTGGGCCAGGGCGCCCGCGAGCAGGCGCTGCGTGCCTTCCGCAACGGCAAGGTCGACGTGCTGGTCTGCACTGACGTCGCCGCGCGCGGTATCGATGTCGAGGGTGTCACCCACGTCATCAACTACCAGACGCCCGAGGACGAGAAGACCTTCCTGCACCGCGTGGGCCGCACCGGCCGCGCGGGCAAGAAGGGCATCGCCGTCACCCTGGTCGACTGGGACGACATCCCGCGCTGGCAGCTGATCAACAAGGCGCTGGAGCTGGACTTCCACGACCCGGTGGAGACGTACTCCACGTCCCCGCACCTGTACGAGCAGATGAACATCCCGGCCGGCACCAAGGGCGTCCTGCCGCGCGCCGAGCGCACGCGGGCCGGCCTGAAGGCCGAGAACCTGGAAGACCTGGGCGAGACCGGCGGCCGCGGTGGCCGTGGCGGCCGCGACAGCGGTCGTGACGGTGGCCGCGACAGCGGTCGTGACGGTGGCCGCGACCGTGGACGTGACGCCGGCCGCGATGCCGCTCGTGACGGTGGACGTGACGGTGGCCGCGGTGCCGCCGCCCCGGTCACCGAGGAGCGTGCCGCCCGTACCCCGCGCCAGCGCCGCCGCACCCGTGGCGGTTCGGACCAGGGCGCCGAGCTCCTGACCCCGGTGACCACCGAGGCGGCTCCGGTCACCGCGGCCGCCCCGGCGGTCCAGGCGGTCCAGGCGGTCCAGGCGGTCCAGGCGGTCCAGGCTCCGGAGGCTCCGGCCGCCGACGAGGCGCGCAAGCCGCGTCGTCGCCGGACCCGGTCGGCCGCTCCGGCCGCCACGTTCGTCGCCCCCGCGACGGCGCTGGAACCCCTGGCCCCGTTCGTCGTGGAGCCCGAGCCCGACTTCCAGATGGCCCCCATGGTGGAGCCGGTCCGCGCCCCGCGGAGCAGTGCCCCGCGCAGCAGTGCCCCGCGTGCCCGCGCGCCCCGCAAGGCCGCGGCCGCTCCGGCCGCCGCCCCGGTGGCCGAGGTCGTCGCGCAGGCCGCCGTGGTCGAGGCTCCGGTCGCTCCGGCCGTCGTCGCCCCGGTCGCGGTCGCCGAGGAGGCTCCGGTCAAGCCGAAGCGCACGCGGACCCGCAAGGTCGCCGCTGCCGCCCCGGCCGCCGAGGTCGTCGCCGAAGCCGCCGCTCCGGTGGCGGAGGAGGCTCCGGTCAAGCCGAAGCGCACCCGCACCCGCAAGGTCGCCGCCGCCGCCCCGGAGGCTCCGGCCGCCGAGGCCGCTCCGGCCGATGAGGCTCCGGCCAAGCCGAAGCGCACGCGGACCCGCAAGGCCGTCGCCGCGGTGGAGACCCCGGAGGCGTAACGCCCTGCCGATGGCCCCGGTCCCCTTTCGAGGGGGCCGGGGCCATCGGCGTACCCGGGGCCGGGCGGAGCTCCCGTACGGGCGTACGGGCCGGTAACCTCGGGCCATGAGCAAGCCGTCGACCCTCACGCTCCCGCCCGCAGCCCGCGCGTACCGCCTGGCCACGGACCGCGGCGAGTTCGCCGTGCACGAGGCCGTGCCCGCCGGGCCGGCCCGCGCCACCGCCCTGCTGGTGCCCGGGTACACCGGCAGCAAGGAGGACTTCATCGGCCTCCTCGGGCCGCTGGCCGCCGCCGGATACCGGGTGGTCGCCGTCGACGGCAGGGGTCAGCACGAGAGCGGCGGCCCGCGCACGCAGGCTCCGTACACCCTGGCGGAACTGGCACGGGACGTCCTCGCGCAGACCGCCGCCCTGGGCGCGGCCGGTCCGGTGCACCTGCTCGGGCATTCGCTGGGCGGGCTGATCGTCCGGGCGGCCGTGGTCCGCGATCCGGCCCCGTACGCCAGCCTCACCCTGCTGAGCAGCGGCCCGGGCGCGGTCTGCGCGGACCAGCAGGGCCGTACGAAGCTGCTGATCTCGGCGCTGGAGGCGATGGGCGACGACATGCCGGGCATCTGGGCGGCCATGCGCGCCATGGATCCGCGCGACGCACCTCCCGAGGACCCCGCCCTCGCGGCCTTCCTGCGCGCACGCTGGCTGGGTACCGTCCCCGAGCAGCTCATGGTCACCGGCCGGACGCTGATCGAGGAGCCGGACCGGATCGAGGAGCTCGCCGCCGCGGCGCCCGGGCTGGCGACACTGGTGCTGTCCGGGGAGTCGGACCCGGTGTGGCCGGTGTCGGAGATGGACGCGATGGCGCACCGGCTGGGCGCGGCGCGGGTGGTGGTCCCGGGGACGGAACACTCTCCGAACGCCGAGGATCCGGCGGCCGTGGCGGCGGCGCTGGCGGCGTTCTGGAGGGCCGTCGAGGGGTCTCTGACGCCTCCGACACCCGTTAGTAGTTAGACAAGGAAAAAATTTCCTTAGCGTAGGGAATGTTTGCGGCTTACACTTCGTTAACCCTGTACAAGGAGAAACACTGACGAAGGGAGAAGCCCCATGCGCTTCGAGATTCTGCGCCTGGACGACGTCGACGGATCTGCCGTGGACAGCACCGTCGTGGACGCGGCCTCCGTCAACCGGATCGTGCAGCAGGCCGCGGCCATCGGCCAGCGCATCCTGATCCGACCGGCTGAGACCGTGTCCAACTGACCGCGTCCACCTATTCGCCGAACGCCCCCGCACCTATCCCGGTGCGGGGGCGTTCGCATGCGCGGCGGGTGGCGCTACGCGGTCTGGATCACCTGGAGCACACCGTTGATGATCTGCTGGACCGCGATCGCGGAGAGCATCATGCCCGCCAGGCGCGTCACGAGGACCACGCCGCCGTCCTTGATCACGCGGATGATGACGAGCGAGTAGCGCATCACCACCCACAGCACGACGTGCATCGCGACGATCGCGGCCCATACCGAGAACTGACCGGTGACCCCGTCGGCCTTCTGCACGGCCAGGATCACCGAGACGATCGCGCCGGGCCCGGCCAGCAGTGGCATCCCGAGCGGGACGAGCGCGACGTTCACGTCCTTGGTCTGCTTCGGCTCGTCGGTCTTGCCGGTGAGCAGGTCGAGCGCGATGAGCAGGAGCAGCAGCCCGCCCGCGATCATCAGGGCCGGCACGGAGACGTGCAGGTAGTCGAGGATCTGCTGGCCGCAGAGACCGAAGACGGCGATGACGCCGAAGGCGACGCAGACGGCCTGCCAGGCCATGCGGCGCTGCACCTTGGCGGGGCGGCCGGAGGTCAGCGCGAGGAAGATGGGCGTGATCCCCGGAGGGTCCATAATCACAAAAAGCGTGAGAAAGAGGGATCCGAAGACGGCGAAATCGAGCACAGTGATGCCTTGCAGGAGAGGGGTGTCACGAAAAAGGGGCGGCAGAGCGGGAGGGGCGGCGGCAGTGGTCAGCCGCGTACGCGTCCACCCGCGCCGGGGACCGGGAACGCCCCGGTGGCACGGCGGGTGATCTCGCCGTAGATCTCGGGGTCGGTCGTGTACTCCCCGAGGCGGCAGGTCTTGCGGCTGCCGTGGTAATCGCTGGACCCGGTGGTCAGCAGACCGAGGTCGGCGGCCAGGCCGCGCAGGCGCGCGCGGGTGGCGTCGTCGTGGTCCATGTGGTCGACCTCGATGCCGTCGAGGCCGGCCGACGCGAGCGCGGCTATCGCGCTCTCGGGCACGCAGGTGCCGCGCTTGACGGCGGCGGGGTGGGCGAAGACGGTGACTCCGCCGGCCGCCTTGACCAGGCGGATCGCGTCGAAGGGGTCGAGCTCGTGCTTCTCGGCGTACGCGCGGCCGCCGTCGGCGAGCCAGTCCGCGGTGAACGCGTCCGACACGGTGCGCACGACGCCCAGCTCGACGAGCGCGGCGGCGATGTGCGGGCGCCCCACGGAGCCCTCACCGGCGATCCGGTCCACGCGCTCCCAGGTGATGTCCACCCCGAGGTCCCGCAGCTTGCCGACCATGGCCTGCGCGCGCGGGGTGCGGTCGTCGCGCACGAGCTCCCGCTCACGGGAGAGCTCGGGCTCCTCGGGGTCGAAGAGGTACGCCAGCATGTGCATGCCGATGCCGTCGAGACGGCAGCTCAGCTCGGCGCCGGTGACCAGGGTCAGCCCCTGGGGCAGCGCGGCGATGGCCTCGCGGTAGCCGGCGACGGTGTCGTGGTCGGTCAGCGCCACCACGTCGAGCCCCGCACCGGCGGCGTTGCGCACCAGCTCGGCGGGGGTGTCCGTACCGTCCGAGGCCGTGGAGTGGGCGTGCAGATCGATGCGCACAGCCGAACTCCAGGGTTCACACGCGGACGGGGGACACTCCAGGATACCGCCCGCTTTTCCCGCTACGGGCCCACCGGACCGGCCGCGCCGGGGACCGCCGGGGCTAGGAAATAATGCGGGGGCTCAGGGCTCCGCAGGGCAGCAGCTCCACCTCGGCTCCCGCGTCGCGCAGGTCGGTCAGGACCAGCTCGTCGTACATCAGCAGGCCCGACTGCTCCGGCCAGACGATCGCCCACAGCCACAGCCCGCGCGCCTCGCCGGCGAAGACGGCCCGGTCCTCGGGGACGCCGGTGACGTGCCAGAGCGGCGTCGGGCGCCCGGCGGCGACCACTTTGGCGTGCGGCGGGGCGGAGACGTTCATGTAGCGGCCCGGGTCGGGGGCGTCGAGGCCGGCGAACCGCGCGCCCAGGCCGACGCCCAGCTCCTCGGCGATCAGCAGCAGCTCGCCGATGCCGCCCAGCGGGCCGGGACCCGAGCAGGCCACGGCCGTGGCCCGGCCGCCACTGCGGTCGTCACCGGCGGAGGCGATCCCGGTGAACAGCCACCCGACGGGCAGCGGCCAGGGCATCCAGACCGGTACCTGCGCCCGGTTCACCACCACGCCCAGGCCTTCGACGCTCGGCGGGATCACGGGCTGCAGGGGATGGACGGTACCGTGCACCGCGCACTGCCAGGAGTCGGCGAAAAGACCGGGCGCCCTGACCCGGCCACCACACTTCGGGCAACTCGGTTCGCCCCTCATAAGAAGCCACGCTCCTCCCCGCCGCGCGCCCCGTCAAGATGCGATCACCGTTCCTTGGCGTGTTCGCCCCTGTTGGCCGAACCGCCGTGAACCGGACGTGCCGGTTGTCTCCCCGAACGGTCTTGGGGGACGGGGAACAGCGCGAGCTGGTCGCTTCGGCCCCGGCAGGTCCTGTCACCCGGGTGGGGTGTGCCTGTGGTCCTGGGCGGGCTCGCGGTCCCTCGCGCCCTCGGTACGGGAACGGCCTGGCCGGTGCGGGAGGTGTGGGCCGGATCAACCGCGACGACGACAAGTCCCGGCCCATCGTCTCGCGGCCGGCCGACGGGGTTGCCGTGGGCGTCGATGACGCAGGCGGCGGGTGGTCGGCGTTGAGGTCCACGGCCAGGAGCCGGGCACCGGCTGCGGTCAGTTCGGCGGGCGTGGGGAGGGGTGTTGTCGGGTGGACCAGGAGGCGTCGAGGTACCAGCGGCCGCGTTCCGGGTCGCAGACGATGTCGTAGCGGACGGAACGGTTTTGGCGGTGATCCGGTCCAACCACTCCTCTCGGCGATGGTTGAAGGTGACAGCGCAGGCAAGCCGGTAGCGGCCACGCGGGGCATTGGCGAGGTGCCTGAGCGGTTCGGGCAGGACGAGGGTGACCGTGCCTTCAGAGGGATCGATGCTGATCGTGTAGTTCCCGTGCGGCGCCCCGGACTCACCGTCGGCGGTCAGGAACATGCGCCGCGCGTCCCGGCGTTCCCGCCACTGGGCGGCGGTGAGATCGGCGTCGACGAGGTTGTGCCGGGTCTTGGCGAACTGTCGGCCGCCGATGACGATCGCCGGACGACCGGCCTCGATACGCCGCTCCACCTCGGCCAGCCGCGCGGTCAAGACCTGCAACCGTCGCTGCATCTGCGCCCGCTCAGCCCGGCTCGGATACCCCCGAACACCACCCACCCGCTGGCCACAGGGCACCGCCAAGCGCTTGCGGATCTTCACGATGGCCCGGCGCAGCGAGGTCCGGTCATCGAACAGACACCGCAGGGACAGCTGGTACTGATCCTCCGCCACACGAGTCATCGCCCCCCGCCCACCGCGACGACGACACCCTCGTCAGCACACGCTTGCGATCCGCACGCCGGTTCTCTTTCACCGACACCCTGCCGATACGCACCCGCTCAGCCGGATCCGCACGGAAGTTCCGAACCCAGGTGTTCGCCAGCCAACCGCACGACCTCGGCATCCGCGGCGGAGAGGCGCAGCCGATCCCGGATACGTGCACCCGCAGGCACCGACACCGTGAAGGGAGCAGCCAGAGTGCGCAGTGCCTTCCGAAGCCCTTCCCCACGCGCCACCGGCCACCCCTTCCCCTCCAGAGCCGCCCCCCGGTCCGGCGGCCGGATGCTCAGTCCAGTGCGACTGCCGTACGCAGAGGGTCCCGCAGATCCGTCCCGCGCGCGAGCCAGCGTTCCTGCAGGGCGGCCGCTCCGTGGACCCGCTTCCACGCCGCCTCGTTCGCCGTCATCGGCAGGAGGGGGAAGAAGGAGACGGGGTCCATGGGGTCGTCCAGTTCGAGGTCCTCCACCAGGCCGCCGGGCTCCGCCACGAGCACGGAGGTGAACGGCGCCCCGTCCCACAGGGGTTCGCCCACGTCCAGTGAGGCGCCGGGCGCCACGACGAGTCCTTCCACCTGAGGCGACGCCGCCAGCACGGCCAGCGGCCGCAGCAGCCTGTCGGTGGGGGCGAGCCCGCCCCGCACGGTCAGGACGAGCTCCGCGCGCGGGCCGCGGACCGGATCGGAGACCACCGCCGTCGGGTCGGTCATCGGCTGGGCGGACATGCCGAGGGTCGCGTACCGCACGAGGTCGCCCTCGGTGAAGCGGAGGACCTCGAAGCGGTCGGTGCCGAGGAAGGTGACGGCGGCGCGTGCGTCGGGTTCGCCGAGGGCGGCGCGCAGCCGGGCTTCCACAAGGGCCAGAATTTCTGCCATGGAGCGAGCATAGAACTCGTATCAGCCGGGTAAAGAGCGGCTCTTGACCATCCGTCGGCTGATATCGTTGACCGCTGGTCGGGGACGCTCTCAGAAGAGAAGTTTCAGTGCCCCGGCGACAGGACGTCCCTTACGGGGGACCGGCCGGAGGAGGTGGGGCTGCGGTGCATCGAAGTCGATCGCACAGTACGTGCGGTACCCATCGCTCTTCCCCTTCGCCGACGGGCGCGCCGCGCCCCCTTTGATCCGCGCGTCTTTGAATCAACACGTCGGATCAGTCGAAGAGCGACGGAAGAACTGTGTCCTCCCGTCCTGATCCTTCCGCCTGCCCGCCCGGACTGCCGACCGGGCGAGCGTGCCATCCGGAAGGACCTCCCACCCGTACGGTCCGCAGCCGTGCGCGCGAAGGAGCCTGCCATGTCGATGCTGCCCTACCTCCGTGCCGCCGTCCGCCCCGCGCTGCGCAGGTCCACCCCGGCTCAGCCCGGCTACGACACCACCCGCGACCCGTCCGCGAACAGCGCGGTGGTCGACTGCGCCGTCTACCGCGACGGGCGGCGCGACGTGCGCGCGCAGGGGGCCTCCTGCCTGACGCCCCGTGAGGCGCTGCGCGAGGTCCGCGAGGACGGCGGTTTCGCGTGGATCGGCCTGCACGAGCCGACCGAGGCCGAGTTCGCCGGGATCGCCGCCGTGTTCGGGCTGCACCCGCTCGCGGTGGAGGACGCGGTGCACGCGCACCAGCGGCCGAAGCTGGAGCGCTACGACGACACCCTCTTCACCGTCTTCAAGACGATCCACTACGTCGAGCACACCGAACTCACCGCCACCAGCGAGGTGGTGGAGACCGGCGAGGTGATGTGCTTCACCGGCCCCGACTTCGTCATCACCGTCCGGCACGGCGGCCACGGTTCGCTCAAAGGCCTGCGCCACCGCCTCCAGGACGACCCGGCGCTCCTCGCCAAAGGCCCGTCCGCCGTCCTGCACTCCCTCGCCGACCACGTGGTCGACGGGTACATCGCCGTCGCGGCGGCCGTCCAGGACGACATCGACGAGGTGGAGAGCGAGGTCTTCGCCGCCCCCGCCAAGGGCAGTGCGCGCGGCGGCGACGCGGGCCGCATCTACCAGCTCAAGCGCGAGGTGCTGGAGTTCAAGCGGGCCGTCTCCCCGCTGCTGCGCCCCATGGAGCTGCTCAGCGAGCGTCCGATGCGGCTGGTGGACCCCGACATCCAGAAGTACTTCCGGGACGTCGCCGACCACCTGGCCCGCGTGCACGAGCAGGTCGTCGGCTTCGACGAGCTCCTGAACTCCATCCTCCAGGCCAACCTGGCGCAGGCGACCGTCGCGCAGAACGAGGACATGCGCAAGATCACCTCCTGGGCGGCGATCATCGCCGTGCCCACGATGATCTGCGGCGTGTACGGGATGAACTTCGAGCACATGCCGGAGCTCCAGTGGCGCTACGGCTATCCGATGGTCATGGCCGCCATCGCCGGGACCTGCTTCACCATCCACCGGGCCCTGCGCCGCCACGGCTGGCTGTGAGCCCACTGGCTGTGAGGGCGCGGGGGGCGCTGGCTACCCTGTGCGCATGACTCTCAGCGCGCTCGATCTGGCCCTCGTCGAGGAGGCCACCAAGAAGTCCGGCCTCATCTGGGTCCGCGGCTCCGGGGCCGACCGCGGCCTGTGGCACGCCTGGGTGGACGGCGCGGCGCACGTGCTCGGCGACGGGCCCGGGGAGCAGCCGTTCCCGGGGCTCGAGGACGGGGCGGCGGCCGAGGTGACCGTGCGCAGCAAGGACAAGGGCGGCCGGCTCGTCGCGTGGACGGCGACCGTACGCGAGCTCGTGCCCGGCAGCGAGCCGTGGGAGGCCGCGGTGGCCGAGCTCAAGGGCAAGCGGCTCAACGCGCCCGACTCCGCCGAGATGACCGAGCGCTGGGCGCGCGAGTGCCGACTGCTGCGCCTGGAGCCGGAGTCGGTCCGGGCCGCCCTCCCCGGGGGTTCCCTCGCGGCGGCTCCGCTGGGCTCCCCGGCGACGACCCGCCGGCCCATCCCGGCCGGGCTGCCGAAGCTGCTGCTGAAGCGGAAGAAGGCGGCCCGCTAGGTGGATGCGCAGGGCTAGGCCGTCTCTTTCGGATCTTGCCGGCCAGGCAAGATCCGAAAGATACGGCCTAGCCCTGCGGGTTGGCGCCCTGGCCGGTGCCGCCCGCCTGCTCCTTGGCCGTGGGCAGCTCGGAACCGTAGTCCACGGTCTGGTCCGGCGCGGGCGCGGTCAGCTCGACCGGCTTGCCCCATTCCGCGAGGGTCACCCGGCCGGCGCCGCCCGCGCGTTCCATGAGGAGCGGGTAGGGGGTGCCCTCCAGGGAGACGGAGAGTTTGCCGCCCTTGCCCTGGTCCGCCGATACCTGGACGGCCCGGGTGGGCCCGACCTTGGTGTAGTCCTCGCCCTTGGTGAGCTTCCCCTCCAGCCCGAGTAGCCCGTCGAGCATGACCTGCATGTCGGTGAACCCGCGGAACTGCTTGTAGGAGGGGTCCGCCTCGGGCACCTTGACGAACTTGTCGCCGAGCTTGCCGGCCGCCTCGGACTGGCCCCAGAACGCGGCGCTCGCCTTGAGGTAGAGCTGCTCGCCGACCCGCAGCAGCTGGAAGGTGTTGTCGTCCTGGGACTTCACCTCGCCGGAGCCGCCGTCCGCCCCCAGCCGCATGTCCAGGGTGAAGGATTTGCCGCCGCTGACGAGCGTGCCGGAGAGGTGGACCGACCGTGCCCCGGTGACGGCCGTCTTCGCCTTGTCCTCGATCTGGTCGGCGGACAGCTTGCCGACCCCGTTCGTCCCCTCGTCGGGATCCGCCCCGCACCCCGTGCCGACGACGGCCAGGCCCGCGCACAGGGCACTGACGAAGGCGGCCCGGCGCAGCCGCAGGGCGGGGAAATAGGCGGTCACGGGCAGGTGCCCCTCTCGTTGCGTCGGCGAGCAGCTGGCAGCGTACCCGCCCGTCACCGGGGCTCCGCGCGGCGCCCGCGCGCAGCTCGTGGGGACGCGCGTGCGGGGGCCGCGGGGGCACCGCGCCGATGCCGGGGGGATGCCGGGGGGATGCCCGGGCGGACGGCCCCACCAGGAGGTTGTGTGCGGTACGGGCTAACCTGAGGGACGGCAGTACCGGTGATCGACGGATGACGCAGCTCGTAGGAGGCGCTCGGATGGCGGCAGGCGCCCCACGGATCTTCGTCTCGCATCTGTCGGGTGTGCCCGTCTTCGACCCCAACGGCGACCAGGTGGGCCGGGTGCGCGACCTCGTCGCGATGCTCCGCGTGGGCGGCCGGCCGCCCCGGCTGCTCGGCCTGGTGGTCGAGGTCGTCAGTCGGCGCCGGATCTTCCTGCCCATGACCCGGGTGACGGGCGTCGAGTCCGGCCAGGTGATCACCACCGGCGTGGTCAACATGCGGCGCTTCGAGCAGCGCCCCACCGAGCGGCTGATCCTCGGCGAGCTGTTGGACCGGCGGGTGCGCCTGGTCGCGGACGACGAGGAGGTCACCGTCCTGGACGTGGCCATCCAGCAGCTCCCGGCCCGCCGTGACTGGGAGATCGACCGGATCTTCGTACGGAAGGGCAAGTCGGGCGCGCTGCGGCGGCGCGGCGAGACCCTGACCGTGGAGTGGTCGGCGGTGACGGGCTTCTCGCTGGAGGAGCACGGGCAGGGCGCCGAGAACCTGGTCGCGACCTTCGAGCAGATGCGCCCCGCGGACGTGGCGAACGTGCTGCACCACCTCACGCCGAAGCGGCGCGCCGAGGTGGCGAGCGCCCTCGACGACGACCGGCTCGCGGACGTCATGGAGGAGCTGCCCGAGGACGAGCAGGTGGAGATCCTCGGGAAGCTGAAGGAGGAGCGCGCGGCCGACGTCCTGGAGGCGATGGACCCGGACGACGCGGCCGACCTGCTCTCGGAGCTGCCGGAGGACGACAAGGAGCGGCTGCTGACACTGATGCGGCCCGACGACGCCGCCGACGTACGGCGCCTGCTGTCGTACGAGGAGAACACCGCGGGCGGTCTGATGACCACGGAGCCGATCGTGCTGCGGCCCGACGCGACGGTCGCCGACGCGCTGGCCCGCGTACGGCAGTCGGACCTGTCGCCGGCGCTGGCGGCGCAGGTGTACGTGTGCCGGCCGCCGGACGAGACGCCGACGGGCAAGTACTTGGGCACGGTGCACTTCCAGCGGCTGCTGCGCGATCCGCCGTTCACCCTGGTCAGCTCGATCGTGGACACCGGTTTGGCGCCGCTGCGGCCGGACGCCTCGCTGCCGGTGGTGACCAGCTACCTGGCCGCGTACAACATGGTCGCGGTCCCGGTCGTCGACGAGAGCGGCTCGCTGCTGGGCGCGGTCACCGTCGATGACGTACTGGACCACCTGCTGCCGGACGACTGGCGGGAGACGGACTTCCATTCGGAGGGTTCCGGCGGTCCCGAGGATTCCGAGCGTGCGGAAGGGGCCCTACGTGGGAACTGAGCGGGGGCGCGGTGAGCAGCCGGACCGGGAGCCGCGGCGCGAGCGGCGCCGGGAGCAGAGCCGGGAGCGGCGCGAGCACGCGCGGGCCCAGGCGCGCGAGTACGGGCTCGCGGAAGCGGCCGCGGAGCGGGCGGAACGTTCCTCTTTCGAGCGCGGCGAGCGGGCGAAGGCCAGTCAGTCGAGCGGGGCGAGCGCGCTGACGCGCTCGCGCGCGCGGCTCGACCTGCCGCGCCCGGCCCGCCGGAGGCTGCTGCCCGAATACGACCCGGAGGCCTTCGGGCGGCTCTCGGAGCGGGTCGCGCGGTTCCTCGGCACGGGCCGGTTCATCGTCTGGATGACCGTCGTCATCATCATCTGGGTGCTGTGGAACATCTTCGCGCCGGCCGACCTGCGGTGGGACGAGTACCCCTTCATCTTCCTGACCCTGATGCTGTCGCTCCAGGCCTCATACGCGGCCCCGCTGATCCTGCTGGCGCAGAACCGGCAGGACGACCGGGACCGGGTCAACCTGGAGCAGGACCGCAAGCAGAACGAGCGCTCGCTGGCCGACACCGAGTACCTGACCCGGGAGATCGCGGCCCTGCGGATGGGTCTGGGGGAGGTCGCCACGCGCGACTGGATCCGCTCCGAGTTCCAGGATCTGATCAAGGAGATGGACGAGCGGCGGCTATTCCCCGCGGAGAGTGACGAAGGCGACCGCTAGCGGGCTTTCCTGAGGCCCGCCACCGCGCCGTACCATCGGGGCATGGCTACCGACACAAGCTCCGCCTCCGCCGCTGCCTTGCCCGAACAGGACGCGATCCTGGACGCGCTGGCGACGGTGAACGACCCCGAGATCCACCGGCCGATCACCGAGCTGGGCATGGTCAAATCGGTGGAGATCGGCGACGGCGGCGAGGTCGCCGTCACCGTGTTCCTGACCGTGTCGGGCTGCCCCATGCGCGAGACCATCACCAACCTGGTCACCGAGGCCGTGCAGCGGGTCCCCGGCGTCACCTCGGTCGCCGTCACGCTGGACGTGATGAGCGACGAGCAGCGCAAGGACCTCGCGGCGACCCTGCGCGGCGGCACCGCCGAGCGCGAGGTCCCCTTCGCCCAGCCCGGCTCGCTGACCCGCGTCTACGCGGTCGCCTCCGGCAAGGGCGGCGTCGGCAAGTCCTCGGTCACCGTGAACCTGGCGGCGGCGATGGCGGCCGACGGTCTCAAGGTCGGCGTCGTCGACGCCGACATCTACGGCCACAGCGTGCCGCGCATGCTGGGCGTGGCGGGCCGCCCGACCCAGGTCGAGAACATGATCATGCCGCCGTCGGCGCACGGCGTGAAGGTCATCTCCATCGGCATGTTCACCCCGGGCAACGCGCCCGTGGTGTGGCGCGGTCCGATGCTGCACCGGGCCCTCCAGCAGTTCCTGGCCGACGTGTACTGGGGCGACCTGGACGTCCTGCTGCTCGACCTGCCGCCGGGCACGGGCGACATCGCGATCTCCGTTGCCCAGCTCGTGCCGAACGCCGAGATCCTCGTCGTGACCACCCCGCAGCAGGCGGCCGCCGAGGTCGCGGAGCGGGCCGGCTCGATCGCCGTGCAGACCCACCAGAAGATCGTCGGCGTCGTCGAGAACATGTCCGGGCTGCCCTGCCCGCACTGCGACGAGATGGTCGACGTGTTCGGTTCGGGCGGTGGCCAGAAGGTCGCCGACGGCCTGACCAAGACGGTCGGCGCGGCGGTGCCGGTGCTGGGCTCGATCCCGATCGACGTCCGCCTGCGCGAGGGCGGCGACGACGGCACCCCGGTCGTGCTGTCCGACCCCGACTCCCCCGCCGGCGCGGCCCTGCGCGCCATCGCGGGCAAGCTCGGCGGCCGCGCCCGCGGCCTGGCGGGCATGTCCCTGGGGATCACCCCGCGCAACAAGTTCTGAGACGGGAAAGGGGGGCCGGCGAGGGAGTTCCCTCACCGGCCCCCCTTTTTCGCGCGTCCTACTCGTACGCCGCCAGGTCCTCGATCACCGAGAAGCCGAGCCCGTACGCGCTCATCCCCCGGCCGTACGCGCCCAGGTGCACCCCGCTCCCGGTCGATCCGGCGAGGACCCACCCGAACTCCGACTCGCGGTAGTGGAACGCCGTCGGCTCCCCGTCCACCGGCAGCGACAGCGTCGACCAGTCCGGCCCCGCGAGGTCGTCCGCGAGCTCCCACGCGGCCTCGGTCTGCTGGTCAAGCCAGTCGTCGCGCAGGCTGTGGTCCATCTGCCCCGGCCAGCTGTACGCCAGCAGCCCCGAGCCGGCCAGCCAGGCCGCCGAGGAGACCGAGGTGGCCTCCAGGACGCCGGTGCCGTCGCCGCTGCGCCGCAGCGGGTTGCTGGCCACGGTGACGACCACCGCGAAGCGCTCCTTCTCCCCGGTGGCGATCTCGCCGCGGGCGGAGGGCTCGTCCCCGTGACCGGTCGAGCCGTGCTCCACGCTGCCGTCGGCGCCGGCGGCGACCTGCATCAGCCACCGGGGGCCGGTGAAGGCCCCGTCCAGCCCGTACCAGGGGAAGTCGGCCCGCAGGTACCCCTCGGCCGCCCGGCGGGCGGCAGGGACGGGCGGGGCTGCCGCGTCCGGGGGCAGCGGATGGTCCTGGGGTGCGGGCGACTGCGCCTCGGCGGGCTGCGTGCCTACCCGGCTACTGCTCGTCGTCTCCATCGATGCGGCCTCTCGTTCCGTGGGATCCGGAACGGCCCACCCCCCTCGGGCGTCCTGGGTCCGGACTCAAAGGAGGATAGCCATCCGACCGCCGTTCACCGGGCAGGCGGGCGCGCGCGTGGTCCCGGGTGGCGTCAGGTCGCGTCGGCGTCGTAGCGCGTGCGCTGGTCCTGCGCCGAGGTCGCGGACTTCTTGACCATGTCCGGCCCTGCGCCCGGCGTGGCGGCGGGGAGGGCTCCGCCCGCGGCCGCGGCCGCGTCGGATTCCTTGCCGTTGACCGCGTCGGTGACGTCGTTCAGTTCCTTGCGGAGATCGAAGCTGCTCCGGATCTCCTTGAGGTCCTCGTTCTCGGTCAGCTGCTTGCGGATGAAGGTCTTCGGGTTCAGGTCCTCGAACTCGAAGTCCTTGAACTCCGACCCGAGCTCGGAGCGGATGTCCTGCTTCGCGCTGTCGGAGAACGCGCGGATCTTCCGGATGACGCCCGTGACGTCCTGGATGACCTTGGGCAGTTTGTCCGGGCCGAAGACGAGGATGGCGAGCACCACGATCGTGGCCAGCTCGAGTGCGCCTATGTCGTTGAACATCTTGCCCCGCTCTCGGCTCTCTTCACATCAGGCCTGTCACACGGTACCCGGCCAGGTCCGCAGGCCCATACACCAGGACCCGGCTGATTACCGGACCGGTTCTGCTTTCACCCTGCCGTCATGATCCGTTCGCCGATCCGAGGACCACTTCCAGCGTGCGCTCCCGGCCCTCGCGCAGCACGGTGAGGGTGAGCCGGTCGCCCGGACGGTGGGCCCGGATCTTGATCACGAGCTCGTCGCCGCCGTGCACCCGTACCGCGTCGACCTTGGTGATCACGTCTCCCGGCCGGATCCCCGCGCGGGCTCCGGGTCCCCCGGCGGGGACGGCGGGCTTCCCGTCCTCGCCCTTCTCCGCCACCCGGGCTCCGTCCCCGGTGTAGTCCATGTCCAGGGTGACGCCGATGACGGGATGGGTGGCGCGGCCGGTGCGGATCAGCTCCTCGGCGACGCGCTTGCCCTGGTTCACCGGGATGGCGAAGCCGAGGCCGATGCTGCCGCGCTGCTGTCCGGAGCTGTCTCCGCCGTCGCCTCCGCGGATGGCGCTGTTGATGCCGATGACCTGGGCCTTGGCGTCGAGGAGCGGCCCGCCGGAGTTGCCCGGGTTGATGGGGGCGTCGGTCTGGAGGGCGTCGACGTAGCTGACGTCGCTGCCGTCGCCCTTGTCGCCGCCGGCAGTGATGGGGCGGCCGGTGGCGCTGATGATGCCGGCGGTGACGGTGTTGGAGAGGTCGAAGGGGGCCCCGATGGCCACGACCGGGTCGCCGACCTCGACGTTCTCGGAGTTGCCGAGCGCGAGCGGCCGCAGGCCCCGTACCCCGTCGACCTTGACGACGGCCAGGTCGTATCCGGTGTCGCCGCCGACCAGCTCGGCGGGGACGCTCTCGCCGGTGCTGAAGGTGACCGTTATGGTCCGGGCCCCGTTGACCACGTGGTGGTTGGTGAGGATGTGGCCCTGCCCGTCGAGGACGAAGCCGGTGCCGGTCGAACTGCTCTCCGCGCCATTGACGTGCAGGGTGACGACACCTGGCAGCGCGGCGGCGGCGATCCCGGCGACGCTGTCGGGAGCGCGGCCGCGGTCGGCGCGGGCCGCCTGCGGGAGTTCGAGACGGGTGCCGGCCTGCCGCTCGGCGAGGACGCCGGCGTAGCCGCCGATGCCGCCGGCCAGGAGGGCGATCCCTACGCCGAGGACGATGCCCTGGCGCAGCCGGACCCGGCGTGACCCCGCCCGGCCGTGGTCCACCGCCTGGAGCGGCCGCGCACCCCACGGGTCGTACCGCGGCTCCTCGCCGGCGACCGCCTCCGGCACGGACCGCGGTACGGGCGCCCCCTGCGCGGCAACCGGCTCCGCGGGCCGGCTCCACCACTGGGGCACCGGGACGGGGGTGAGGGCGGGGGCCGGCGCGGTCACCGGATCCCCGTCCGCGTGCGACGCGGACCGCGGGGGCGGTACGGATGCCTCGTGCCCGCCGACGGGATCCGCGGGGCGGCTCCACCACCGGGGCAGGACGGCGGGGACCTGATCCGGCGCCGGATCGGTCTGCTGACTGTCGGACATGGGCGCTCCCCGCCTACCTGTCGGTCTCCGCCGGCCGCCCGGGGCGGCGCATCTGGCGGAGATTCAACCAGGTCGCCCACCCCGCCCGCCCCGGCGGGCGGGACGGGCGTACAGCCCGAGACGGCCTGGCGCGGCCCCGACGGCTACCGGTACAGGGACACCGGGCGGGCGGAGGCGGTCGGGCGGGACGGCGACGGGGAGGCCGCGAGGGGGGTGACCGGACGGAGCGTCGGGACGGCACCCGGCTTCGGCAGCCGGTTCTCCCGGGCCACCGCGTCGGCCACCGGAACCAAGGGTCCCGTCCGCGCGGCCGGGGCCTCGCCCCGGGCATTGGGCTCGACCGCTTCGATCGGCAGCGAGCCGCCCAGCGCGATCGCGGCGAGCGACACCGCCCCGGCGGCCACGAACGCGAAGCGGCGCCGCTGCCGGCCCACGTCGTGTATCCGGAAGCCCTGCTGCTGCGGCGCGGCGGCGGCCCCGGGCGGCGCGTAGCCGAAGGACGCGAAGGGGTCGGCTCCCGCCGACGGGCCGAAGGGGCCGGAAGGCCCTGAGGGGCCCTCGGAGCCGCCTCCCGGCAGCCCCTGCAGCCGCGCCAGCAGCCCCGCCGACAGCGGAGGAGGCGCGCTCTCCACGAACATGGTCTTCAGACGCCGCTGCGCATCGGCCTCGGCCTTGCACTTGGGACACGTCGCCAGGTGCGCCAGCACCCGCTCGCGCGCGTCGTGGCCCAACTCCCCGTCCACGAGGGCGGCGAGCCGGTCGCCCAGATGCCGTTCAGCGGAGGAAGCCTCTTCGGCGGGCGACGGGGACGGACTGATCCCGCTCACTCGGCTCCGCCCTCTCCCCCGGCGCCGGGGGCACCCACGGCCACACCGGCCAGCGCGCGCTGCTCCGCACGGGCCTCGGGAGACCGGTGCTTGAGCGCCTTGCGCAGGTGCGAACGGCCCCGGTGGATACGGCTGCGCACGGTGCCGAGCTTCACGCCGAGCGTGGCGGCGATCTCCTCGTACGACAGGCCCTCGATGTCGCAGAGCACCACGGCCGCGCGGAACTCGGGCGCGAGGGTGTCCAGCGCCTGCTGCACGTCCGCGTCGAAGTGGGTGTCGTGCAGCACCTGCTGCGGGGACGGCTCACGGCTCGGCAGCCGCTCGGCGGCGTCGTCGGCGAGGGCGTCGAAGCGGATCCGCTGCTTGCGGCGGACCATGTCCAGGAAGAGGTTCGTGGTGATCCGGTGCAGCCAGCCCTCGAAGGTGCCGGGCGTGTACGTGGACAGCGAGCGGAAGACGCGGACGAAGACTTCCTGCGTCAGGTCCTCGGCGTCGTGCTGGTTGCCCGTCAGCCTGTAGGCGAGGCGGTAGACGCGCGCACTGTGCGTGCTGACGATCTCCTCCCACGAGGGAGGGGTCCACGCCTGGGAGCCCGCATCGGCGGCGAAGGTCGCGGTGGTTGCGGTGTCTACGGTGCGGAAACGGTCAGCAATGTTGGTCACGGATTTCGGCTCACCGGCCGACCAGAAGAGGCGTCGGAGGACACCCCCACGATCCACAGGCGCAGCCGCACCTCCCCTGTCGGCTCTGGTGGTGTCCAGCGGAATCCCTACCATAGCCACCCCTCCCGTCAGCTCTGGATAAGCTTTTTTGCAGTAACTTTGCACGGGCTCCGGGCCCCAGGCCCCTCTTGCGTCTCTACTGCTCTCAACGCCCGGTCCCATCTGCGGGTTCCCGACTCCAGCGGATACAGTCACCGTTGCGCCAACTATGGGGACAGGAGAGGGTCATTACCGGCAACCGGCAGACGAGCTGGGCGTTCGCCGACGCGTTTGTCGCCGAAGACGACGCTCTGCGATGGGCCCGCGACCGGTCCAGGGAAGCGGGACTCCGTTCCGTCTCACCCGGCACCGGGGCCGCGCTGCGCCTGCTCGCCGCCACCGCGGACGCGAAAGCGGTCGCCGAGATCGGCACCGGAACCGGCGTGTCCGGCATCCACCTCCTGCACGGCATGCGCGCCGACGGGGTCCTGACCACGGTGGATCCCGAGCAGGACCGGCAGGCCTTCGCCCGCCAGGCCTTCCGCGCCGCCGGCTTCGCGGGCAACCGCGCCCGCTTCATCCCGGGCCGCGCCCTGGACGTACTGCCCCGGCTGGCCGACGGCGGATACGACCTCGTCTTCTGCGACGGGGACCCGTCCGAGTCCCTCGACTACCTCGCTGAATCGTTGCGCCTGCTGCGCCCCGGCGGCCTGGTCTGCTTCGAGGGGGTCTTCTCCGACGGTCGTACGGTCGACTCCGCGGCCCAGCCGGTGGAGGTGCTCCGCGTCCGCGAGCTGCTGCGCAGCGTCCGCGAGAGCCCGGCCCTGGAGGCCGCCCTGCTCCCGGTGGGCGACGGCCTGCTGTGCGCCGTCCGGCGCTGAGCCCGGCGTGACCGCGTAACCGCACCGGCCCGGCCGGTCCGCGTCCAGGTCCGGTTCCGGGTCCATCGGTCAGTGCAGCAGCGCGAAGGTCAGCGCGGCCGTACCGCCCAGCACGGTGCCGGCGAGGAGCTGCGCCGTGGTGTGCGCCTTCAGGACCAGCCTGGACCAGCCCACGCCGGCGGCGATCAGCACCGCGGGGAGCAGCGCCGGGCCGAAGACCAGCAGCAGGACCATCACGGTGCCGCCCGCCACCGACATGTGGATGGATATCTGCCAGCCGACCGTCACCAGCAGCGACGAGACCAGCCCGACGAGCATCGCGACGACGAGCGCGAGGACGTCCGCCGGGGCCCCGAGCACGCGCAGCAGGGCGATCCCGGCGACGACCGAGACCAGGCTCAGCCCCATCGGTACGACCCGCTGGCGCCTCACCCGTATGTGCTGGTCGGTCAGCGCCCCGCGCCGGACTCCGAGCAGGATGATGCCGATCGGTACCACTCCGCAGAACAGGGCCCCGAGCAGACCCCAGCCGAGACCGGTCCACGACCCGGTGCTGTGCCAGCCGATCAACAGGAGCTGGGCCCCCACCAGGTTCGCCGGCGCCAGGACCTCCGTGAGGACCCGGGCCGCCTTCTGGCGGGGCGTGCAGTCCGCGAAGGCGGGCGGAGCGGGCGGGGAGAAGGTCACGGCGCGGCTCCGGCGATCACGTTGTCGGTCTCGATCTCGATCTCGATGTGAATGTCGGTCCCGGTCGCTGCCCCGGGACACAACACTGCCCCGACCGCGTAGCGCGGCCGGGGCAGTGCAGAGAATGCAGCGAAAGTACTGTCAGCGCCCCTGGGGGATCAGCCGACGACCTTCTTCAGGGCGTCACCCAGGGCGTCCGCCTCGTCCGGAGTCAGCTCGACGACGAGCCGACCGCCGCCCTCGAGCGGTACGCGCATGACGATGCCCCGCCCCTCCTTGGTGACCTCGAGCGGGCCGTCGCCCGTCCGCGGCTTCATGGCCGCCATGCTCGTTCCCCTTCCTGAAACCAGTTCATCGTCAGCCGACGGCCCCATTCAGGCGCCTAGTACCCGGCATCGAACACATTGCTTCCAGGCCATTATCCCGCATGTCAGGACCCGATGACCAACATCGGCTGGGAACGCTTGTGCAACGCGCTTGACCAAAACCACTCATTTCGGGGACACGCCTGCGATACTTCGCCGCTGCGGCACGAGTCTGCCCTTCCGTTTATTTGACGCACATCACATGTGCGACCCCGGTCCGGTCCGCCATGCTGGCCCTTGCACCGGCCGGTACCGGCCGGTAGCCAGCCCGCGACGAAGGGGGACCCCCGCCATGGCCGACAGCGTGCTCTACGAAGTGACCGACGGACTCGCGACCATCACGATCAACCGTCCCGAGGCCATGAACGCCATGAACACCGAGGCCAAGGTCGCCCTGCGCGACGCGGCCCGGGCGGCGGCCGCCGACCCCGCGGTACGGGCGGTCCTGCTCACCGCGGCCGGCAACCGGGCGTTCTGCGTGGGCCAGGACCTCAAGGAGCACGTCGGGTTCCTCGCGGCCGACCGCGAGCACGGCTCCTCGCTGACCATGAACACGGTCGCGGAGCACTACAACCCGATCGTCCGGGCGCTGACGGAGATGCCGAAGCCGGTGGTCGCGGGCGTGAACGGCGTCGCGGCGGGTGCGGGCTTCGGTTTCGCCCTGGCGGCGGACTTCCGCGTGGTCGCGGACACCGCCTCCTTCAACACCTCCTTCGCGGGAGTCGCCCTGACGGCCGACTCGGGCGTCTCGTGGACGCTGCCCCGCCTGATCGGCGGCTCGCGCGCCTCCGACCTGCTGCTCTTCCCCCGGTCCGTGAAGGCCCAGGAGGCCCTGGAACTCGGCATCGCGAACCGCGTCGTCCCCTCGGACGAGCTGGCGGCCGAGGCGCTGGCCGTGGCCCGGCGGCTGGCGCAGGGCCCGACGGTCGCCTACGCGGCCCTGAAGGAGTCCCTGGCGTACGGGGCCTCCCGGTCGCTCTCCGACGCCCTGGACCACGAGGACGTGCTCCAGGCCCGGGCAGGGGCCTCTGAAGACCACGGGATCGCCGTCGCGGCCTTCCTCGCGAAGGAGGCTCCGCGGTACCTCGGCCGCTAGGGGCTCCGCCGGCTGGTGCGGGTACCGCTCCGCGGGTGCCGCTCCGCGGGTGCGGGTGCCGCTGCGCGGGGCGAAGTCCCCTCCCCGCCCTTCGCCCGTTCCCCGGGCTGCGCCCGGAACCCCCTGGGGCTCCGCCCCGGACCCCGCGCCTCAAACGCCGGCGAGGCTGGAACCGCCCTCCGGGCAATCCAGCCCCGACCAGGCGAAATCCAGCCCCTCCGGCGTTTGAGGAGCGGGGTCCGGGCGGAGCCCGGGGAACGGTGGAAGGGCGGGTAGGGGACTTCGCCCCGCGGGTCAGGTCAGGTCGCGGGCCACGCAGCGGGCCAGGTGGTCGTTGACCAGGCCGCAGGCCTGCATCAGGGCGTAGGCCGTCGTGGGGCCCACGAAGCGGATGCCCGCCTTCTTCAGGGCCTTGGCCAGGGCCGTGGACTCCGGGGTCACCGCCGGGATCTCGGTGGTGCTCTTCGGGGCCCGCCCGGGCGCCGGGGCGTGGGACCAGATCAGGGAGTCCAACTCGCCCTTCCCCCACCCGGCCAGGGTCTTCGCGTTGGCGAGGGTCGCCTCGACCTTGGCCCGGTTGCGGATGATCCCCTCGTCGGCGAGGAGCCGTTCCACGTCCGCCGGCCCGAACTCCGCCACCTCTGCGATCTCGAAGCCGGCGAAGGCCGCCCGGAACCCCTCGCGGCGGCGCAGGATCGTCAGCCAGGACAGCCCGGACTGGAAGGCCTCCAGGCACAGCCGCTCGTACAGCGCGTCGTCCCCGTGGACCGGGCGGCCCCACTCCGTGTCGTGGTACGCGATGTAGTCCTCGGTGGCCAGCCCCCAGGGGCACCGCAGGCCCCCGTCGGGGCCGGCGAGCACTCCGCTCACTACTCGGCGGCCTTGGTCAGGTCCACGGGGCCCTCGACGGGCGCGGCCGCGGGTACGGCCTGGGGCGCGGCCGCGGCGGTGAGCTCGGCGATCCGGGCGTCGCGCTCGGCCAGCTCCGCCGCCAGCCGCTCCAGTACGTCGTCCACGTCCGACATCCGGTAGCCGCGCGGGGCCACGGGCAGGCGCAGCTCGTCGATGTCCGCCCGTACGACGGGGCGGTTCTCCGGCAGGGCGTCGGACAGCCGGTCGGGTTCGGCCTCCGGCAGCACCGCCTCGGACCCCCCGCCGGCCACCGCGAGGGTGACTCCGGCGACGACCACGACCAGCGCGATGAGCAAGAACGCGAACACGATCAACTCCCCTGAGAGACTCCGGCCACCAGGTTAAGGTCGCAGGCGAGGCGCAAGGGCCGCCGAAGGAGGAAAGAGCAGGATGCTGCGACTGGGCAGGCGCGAGTTCGACGACCACGAGCCGGTGATCATGGCCATCGTGAACCGGACCCCTGACTCCTTCTACGACCAGGGAGCGACCTTCCGCGACGAGCCGGCCCTGGACCGGGTCGAGCAGGCGGTGGCCGAGGGCGCGGCGATCATCGACATCGGCGGGGTGAAGGCCGGTCCCGGCGAGCACGTGGACGCGGCGGAGGAGGCCCGGCGCACGGTGGGCTTCGTCGCCGAGGTCCGCCGCCGCCACCCCGACGTGGTGATCAGCGTCGACACCTGGCGGCACGAGGTCGGCGAGGCGGTCTGCGAGGCCGGGGCCGATCTGCTGAACGACGCGTGGGGCGGGGTGGACCCGAAGCTCGCGGAGGTGGCCGCACGCCACGGCGCGGGCATCGTCTGCACCCACGCGGGCGGGGTCGAGCCGCGGACCCGGCCGCACCGGACCGAGTACGAGGACGTGATGGCCGACATCCTGCGCGTCACGGTCGGCCTGGCCGAGCGGGCGGCGGCGCTGGGCGTACCCCGCGAGTCGATCATGATCGACCCGGGCCACGACTTCGGGAAGAACACCCGCCACTCCCTGGAGGCCACCCGCCGCCTGTCGGAGATGGCGGAGACGGGCTGGCCCGTCCTGGTCTCCCTCTCCAACAAGGACTTCGTCGGCGAGACCCTCGACAAGTCCGTGAAGGAGCGCCTCCTGGGCACCCTGGCCACGACGGCCGTCTCGGCCTGGCTGGGCGCCCAGGTCTACCGCGTCCACGAAGTCGCGGAAACCAAGCAGATCCTGGACATGGTCCGCTCCATCCAGGGCCACCGGCCCCCGGCGGTCGCCCGCCGAGGGCTCGCCTGACCCACACCCGACGGCCGGAGGCCGGTGCGGCCTCCGGCGGGGGCTGCTACCTGCCGACTTCCTTCGTCACGAGCGCGATCGCCTCGTCCACGTCGTCGGTGACGTGGAAGAGGTAGAGGTCCTTCTCCGAGGCCTTGCCCTGGGCGATGACCGTGCCCTTCAGCCAGTCGATGAGCCCGCTCCAGTACGCCGTGCCGAACAGCACGATCGGGAAGCGGGTGATCTTCTGCGTCTGGACCAGGGTCAGGGCCTCGAACAGCTCGTCGAGGGTGCCGAGCCCGCCCGGCAGGACCACGAAGCCCTGGCTGTACTTCACGAACATCGTCTTGCGGACGAAGAAGTAGCGGAAGTTCAGCCCGAGGTCGACGTGCTGGTTGAGCCCCTGCTCGAAGGGGAGCTCGATGCCCAGGCCCACCGAGATGCCGTTGGCCTCCCGCGCGCCCTTGTTGGCCGCCTCCATCGCGCCCGGGCCGCCGCCCGTGATCACCGCGAACCCGGCCTCCACGAGCGCGCCGCCGATCCGCACGCCCGCCTCGTACTCCGGCGAACCCGCCGGCGTCCTGGCCGAGCCGAACACGCTGATCGCCGGCGGCAGCTCCGCCAGGGTGCCGAAGCCCTCGATGAACTCCGACTGGATGCGCAGGACCCGCCACGGATCGGTGTGCACCCACTCGGAGGGCCCGGCCGAATCCAGCAGCCGCTGGTCCGTCGTACTGCCGGCCTGCACCTGGCCCCGCCTCCTCAGCACCGGCCCGAGCTGCTGCTCCTCGGGCCGACGACGAGCGGACCCTTCAGGGTTGCCCATGATGTGCTCCCTCCTGCTGATCGTTGGATCAGGTTAGGCGCACCGGGGTGACGACCAACGGAACTCGACGGGTTACTGGCGTGGCCGGAAAGACTCATCGAACGAACAGGCTCTCGAGAGCTCGCTGAAACCGGTGAGGAACGAGCGATCGTCATGCAGACTCATGTCCGAGCCCATGGCTTCACATCCCATGAAGCTGGTGGTTCAGGTGAAGCTCCTGCCGACGCCCTCACAGGCCTTGGCACTGACCTCGACCCTGCACGCCTGCACGCCTGCACGCCTGCAGCCAAGCGGCTTCATGGGTGGCCGAGTCGGCCTTCGAGCAGAGGATCTTCCGGAATTTCGAACTCCGGACACGCACCTACAGCGAGGTAAAGGCACGTTGGGGGCTCGGCGCTCAGGCCGCCCAGCACGTGATCAAAAAGGTTGCCGACGCGTACATGGCGCTCATCGCGAACTCGCGAGCGGGCAACCTCGGTCGGCCCGGCTCCGCCCGACACCGCCGCGCGACGGAGAAACCGCTCGCCTTCCGTTCGACAGCCGCCCAACCCTACGACGACCGCATGCTCTCGTGGCAGACCGACTCGTGCACTGTTTCGATCTGGACCACGGCCGGACGCCTGAAGGGGATGGCGTACACAGGCAGTCCCACCCAGCTGGAGATGGTCGCCGCGCATCGTCGCGGTGAATCGGACCTGATCCACCGCGACGGCTCGTGGCACCTCTCCGCCACCTGCGACGTACCGGAAGCCATTCCGAACGGGCAACCCACGGTCTTTCTCGGTGTGGACCTCGGCATCGTCAACGTCGCCACGACGAGCGATGGCGAGATCATGGCTGGACGGCGACTCAACCGGCTACGGAAGCGTGATCGGGACGTGCGCGCCAAGCTTCAACGCAAGGGAACCAAATCCGCCAAGCGGCGCGTCCAGCGCAGGCGCCGCAAGGAGTCCCGGAGGACACGGGACGTCAACCACAAGATCGCCAAACGCATCGTGGCCGAGGCTGAACGCACCGGGTGCGGAATCGGTCTGGAGAACCTACAAGGCCCGCCGGGCCGGTGTGCCGGTGGTGTACGTCGACCCGGCGTACACCTCCCGCACCTGCTCCGAGTGCGGCCACGTCGACAAGGCGAACCGGGTCTCGCAGGCCCGCTTCGCCTGCCGGTCCTGCGGATTCGTTGATCACGCAGACCGCAACGGCTCCCGCAACATCCGCGCACGCGCGCAGATGCTGTGGCGAAGCGGGGCCGACTCAACGGCCCCAGCCGTCCCGCACCAGCGAGACGGCCGGACGCGGACGGTCACATCACAACCAGTGATGCACCGTAACGCAAGCCCTACCGTCCAGGCGGCGGGGTGCTGAGCCAGGCGCGGAGTCGTTCCTCGCAGTGGAGGATCGCCTTCGTTTCCACCCGCTCGTCGGCCTTGTGGGCCAGCAGGGCGTCGCCCGGGCCGTAGTTGACCGCCGGGACGCCCAGTGCGCTGAAGCGGGAGACGTCCGTCCAGCCGAACTTCGGCATGGCATGTCCTCCGACAGCCTCCATGAAGGCCGCGGCGGCCGGGTGGGAGAGGCCGGGGAGGGCGCCGGGAGAGAGGTCGTCGATCACGAACTCGTCGATGTCGCAGTCCGCGAAGACCTCGCGGACGTGGGCGATCGCCTCGTCCGTGGTGCGGTCGGGGGCGAAGCGGAAGTTGACCGTGACCGTGCAGGCGTGCGGGATGACGTTGTTGGCGACGCCGCCGTCGATGCGGACCGCGTTGAGGCCCTCGTGGTACTCCAGGCCGTCGATCACGGGCTTGCGGGGTTCGTACGCCGCCAGCTTGGCCAGGATCGGGCTCGCCGCGTGGATGGCGTTGGAGCCCATCCAGCTGCGCGCGGAGTGGGCGCGCTCGCCGGTCGTGCGGAGCAGGACGCGCAGGGTGCCCTGGCAGCCGCCCTCGACCTCGGCGTTGGAGGGTTCGAGGAGAACGGCGAAGTCGCCGGTCAGCCAGTCGGGGTGGGCTTCGGCGACCTTGCCGAGGCCGTTGAGGTCGGCGGCGACCTCTTCCTGGTCGTAGAAGACGAAGGTGAGGTCCCGGTTGGGCTCGGGGACCGTGGCCGCGATGCGCAGCTGTACCGCGACGCCCGACTTCATGTCGGTGGTGCCGCATCCCCACAGGACGTCGTTCTCGTCGAGGCGGGAGGGCACGTTGTCGGCGATCGGCACGGTGTCGAGGTGACCGGCGAGTACGACGCGTTCGGCGCGGCCCAGGTGGGTGCGCGCGACCACGTTGTTGCCGAAGCGGTCCACGGTCAGGTGCGGCAGGCCGCGCAAGGCGTGTTCCACGAGGTCGGCGAGTACCTTCTCGTCGCCGCTCACGGAGGGGATGTCGACGAGCCGGGCGGTCAGCTCGGCGGCGTCCAGGGTGAGGTCCAGCTCGGATTCGGACATGGAGCTGACCCTAACGCCCCGGGCTGCGGCGAAGCCTTGTCCGTCCGGCCGATGGACGCGTCATATGGCTCAAGTACGGTGGGCGGCGTGCCGCAGACCGATCACCCCCGCCCTCGCCGCCGCCGTCGCCCGCTCCGCTGGGCCGCGGGCTTCCTGGTCCTGGTTGCGGTCGCCGGGTACTTCGTCGTGCAGCGGGCGTCGAACGGCGGTGGCGGCGTGCCCTACTGCACGGCTTCGGCCGACGGGAAGAGCGCAGCGAAGGGCTCCGGCCAGTACGACGAGATGTCCCCCGAGCAGGCCGCGAACGCGGCGACGATAGCCGCCGTCGGGGTCTCCAAGGGGATGCCCGACCGGGCCGTGACCATCGCGCTGGCGACCGCCATGCAGGAGTCGGCCCTGCGCAACCTCGACCACGGCGACCGCGATTCGCTGGGGCTGTTCCAGCAGCGGCCCTCGCAGGGCTGGGGCACGCCGGAGCAGATCATGGACCCCGTGTACTCGGCCGGGATCTTCTACGACCGGCTGGCCGAGATCAAGGGGTACTCGCGGCTCCCGCTGACGGTGGCGGCGCAGAAGGTACAGCTGAGCGGTTTCCCGCAGGCCTACGCGAAGCACGAGCCGGACGCCACCGTGCTGACCTCGGCCTTCACCGGTGGCGGCCACTTGACCTGCACCGGGCCCGCGCCCGTCCGGCCCGGCGATCCGGCGAAGGTCCGGGCGGAGCTGACCCGGCTGCTCGGCAAGAACCCGCTGTACACGCTGCCCGCGGATGCGGGCGGCGCGGCGGCCGGGCAGGCAGCCGGGGCGGCCGCGGAGTCCGAGGTGACCCTGGTGGCGAAGGCCGGCGGCGGGGACCCGGCGGCGCGGGCCGGCCAGGTGCTCGCTCAGTGGGCGGTGGCCAGCTCCCGCGAGCTGGGGATCACGCGGGTCTCGTACACCTCCAAGTCCTGGGTCGCGGGCGAGGACGGCGACCGGTGGCGGGAGCGGGGCGCCGCGGGTGCCGGGAACAGTGCCGGGGATCCCGGCGCCGCGGGTCCGGGACAGGTACGGATCTTCGTGCGCGGCTGAGCTCCCCGCGGCCGAGCTCCCCGTGGACGGGCTCTCCGCGGCCGAGCCCCCCCCGTGGACGGACGTGCGATCCGTCCCCCGTACGGGGGTGACCCGTACGGCGGACACAGCGGTCCCGGCGGGCACACAACCGCAGGTCGGCGCGGGTTCCGAGCGGTCGGCCCGGAAGCCGATTAAACGATCCGTTACCGATCCTTTACCCACCGGCTCCGCAACTCGCGCCCCCCTCCGAGCGGTTGTCACGGCGTACTCAGCCGCTACCGCTTAGGAGCAACATGTCCCTCCCCCTGACCCGTCGGATCGCCCGTGCCGCGCTGCTCCTCGCAGCCGGGGCAGCGCCCGTGGTCGGTGCGGCCGGCGCGGCCAGCGCCGCGGGCCTGGAGTCCGTGCCGCAGCTGGGCGCGCTCACCGCGCCGGACGCGACGGTCGCCGCCGCGGGCGACACCGCCACCGAAGCCGTGCCGGACGCCTCCACCCTGCCGGCGCCCGCGCCCGCCGACGAGGTGACCGGCGCCGCCGGCAGCCTGCTGGCCGGGCTGCCGCTCGCCGGCGGCGGGCTTCCGGGTGGCGGCCTGCCGGGCGGGCTGCCCGGCCTCGGCTAGGCGCCGCCCGCAGAAACGCCGAGGGGCCCGGGAGCACGAACTCCCGGGCCCCTCGGGCTGTCCCGCGCCTCAGACCCCGGCGGGGCCGGCTTCGGCCAAACGCTTGACGGCCGCCGCGACGCGCTCGTCCGTGGCCGTGAAGGCCACGCGGACGAAGTGCGCGCCCGCCTCGCCGTAGAAGTCGCCCGGCGCGACCAGGACGCCGAGCCCGGCCAGGTGGGCGACCGTGTCCCAGCAGGGCTCGTCCCGGGTCACCCACAGGTACAGGCTGGCCTCGCTGTGCTCGACGCGGAAGCCGTGCGCCTCCAGGGCGGCGCGCAGCGCCTCGCGGCGGGCCGCGTAGCGCACCCGCTGCTCCTCGACGTGTACGTCGTCGCCCAGGGCCGCCACCGTGGCCGCCTGCACGGGGGCCGGGGTCATCATGCCGCCGTGCTTGCGGATCTGGAGCAGTTCGCCCAGGACGTCGGCGTCACCGGCGATGAAGGCCGCCCGGTAGCCGGCCAGGTTGGAGCGCTTGGAGAGCGAGTGGACGGCGACGATGCCCTCGTACGAGCCTCCGCAGACCTCGTCGTGCAGGACGGAGACGGGCTCGGCCTCCCAGCCCAGTTCCAGGTAGCACTCGTCGCTGAAGATCAGGATCCCGTGCTCGCGCGCCCAGGCCACGATCCGTACGAGCTCCTCCTTGGGGAGGACCGCTCCGGTGGGGTTGGACGGGGAGTTGAGCCACAGCAGCTTCACGCGGGCCGGGTCGAGATCGGTGGTGGGGTCGTCGTAGACCACCGGCTCGGCGCCGCACAGCCGCGCGCCGACCTCGTACGTCGGGTAGGCCAGCCGGGGGTAGGCGACCTGGTCGCCGGCGCCCAGGCCGAGCTGGGTGGGCAGCCAGGCCACCAGTTCCTTGGAGCCGACGACCGGCAGGACGTTGCGGTGCGCGGCGGCGCTCGCGCCGAGGCGGCCGCGCACCCAGCCGGTGATCGCGTCGCGCAGGGCGGGGGTGCCCCACACCGTGGGGTAGCCCGGGGAGTCCGCGGCCTCGATCAAGGCGCGCCGGATCAGCTCCGGCACCGGGTCGACGGGCGTGCCGACGGAGAGGTCGACGATCCCGTCCGGGTGGGCCGCGGCCGTCGCCTTGTACGGCTCCAGCTTGTCCCAGGGGAAGACGGGAAGACGGGAAGAGACTGCGGCCACGTTGCGCTCTTTTCGCTTTCCAGGATTTTCGTCGTACCGGCCGGTGACCGTGCGGGTCGAAAGGCCTGCCGGTCAGAACACGTGCCGGTCAAAACACCTCGGTCCCGTGCGGCTGTGAGCCGTACGGGACCGAGGGACGCGCGTGGGGCGGTACCCGACCGTCAGTGGCTCGGGTTGATGTCCGCCGGGAGCGCGGCGATGAAGGGGTGGTCGCGCTCGATCAGGCCGAGCTTGGAGGCACCACCGGGCGAACCGAGCTCGTCGAAGAACTCGACGTTCGCCTTGTAGTAGTCCTTCCACTCCTCCGGGGTGTCGTCCTCGTAGAAGATGGCCTCGACCGGGCAGACCGGCTCACACGCACCACAGTCGACGCACTCGTCCGGGTGGATGTACAAGGACCGCTGGCCCTCGTAGATGCAGTCGACGGGGCACTCTTCGATGCATGCCTTGTCCTTGACGTCGACACAAGGCTCCGCGATGACGTAGGTCACGCTCTCGTTCCTCCTCATAAGGGCTTTCCATATCGCGCGGGAGCGCGGCGTCGTCGATGCCCGCCTCTAGTATCTCCGTTCCCGGGCACGATCCGAACAGGAGGGGCGGACAGAGCTGTGGAAATCACTGCCGGTGGACGGCTGGAGATCCGGATTACACCCGCTGACGTGGGTAAACGTGTCTCTGTGCGACGGGTGGAGCATGGCTCGACCGGAGCCCCTTCCTTCACGGACACCGTAGGGGTTCTCACATCCTGGAACGCGGGTGTGATGACGATCACACGAAAGACCGGCGAGTCCGTCCGCATCGCGGAATCGTCGCTGGTCGCGGGCAAGGTCGTACCGGCCGCTCCGGCCCGCCGCAGGGGGCCCGCGGCCTCCTTCGAGGAGCTCGCGCGGGTCTGCGCACGGTCCTGGGTGCCGCTGGAGAGCGAGCCGCTGGGCGAGTGGACGCTGCGCGCGGCCGGCGGGTTCACCCGCCGGGCCAATTCCGTACTGCCGCTCGGGGATCCCGGGGAGCCGCTGGACGATGCACTCGCGCGAGTGACCTCCTGGTACGCCCAGAGGGGGCTTCCGGCCTACGTCCAGACCGCCACGGGGGCCGCGGGCACGCAGGAGCTGCTGTGCGCGGAGCTGGAGGACCGGGGCTGGGTCCGCGAGGTGTCGGCGGAGGTGCGGGTCGGCGGGCTGGCGGCGGTCGGGGACCTGGCCGTGGACGAGTCCGTGGTCGCGGGCGTACGGCTGACCCGTGCTCCGGACGAGGACTGGCTCGCCCGCTACGGGCGGGTGAAGGACCCCGAGACCGCCCGCCGGGTGCTGGCGTCGGGGCCCTCGGTGTGGTTCGCGGCGGTACCCGGCCGGGCGATCGGGCGGCTCGTGGTGGACGGCCGGTGGGCCGGGTTCGCGGCCGTCGAGGTCGACCCGGAGCACCGGCGCCGCGGCCTCGCCTCGGCCGTGATGGCGGCGCTGGCGCGGCGCGCGCTGGAGGAGGGAGCTTCGGCGGCCTGGCTCCAGGTGGAGAGCGACAACACCGCGGCGCGGGCGCTGTACGAGGGGATGGGCTTCGGGACGCACCACTCCTACCACCACTACCGCCGGGCGGCGGCGTGACCTCGCCCTGGCGGGAGCGGTTCGCCGCCGAGGCGCGGGCGGAGCGGCCCGACCTGGCCGTGCTGTGCCTGCTGCTGGCCGCGGAGGGGGACCCGGAGCTCGACGAACGGGCCATGGACTGGGCGCAGATCGAGCTGGACCGGCTGGCGGGGATGCTGCCGTACGGGCTGCGGGGCGCTCGCGCGTGGGCTTCGGCGGTGACCGAGCTGCTGGGCGGGCGGCTGGGCTTCCACGGCACCCCGGCCGACTACGACCGGCTCTCGTCCTCGCTGCTGCACGAGGTGCTGCGGCGGCGCCGGGGGCTGCCGATCCTGCTGTCCGTGGTCTGGCTGGAGGTGGCCCGGCGGGCCGGGGCTCCGGTGTACGGGCTGGCCCTGCCGGGGCACTTCGTGGTGGGCTTCGGGGATCCGGAGGAGGGCGTGGTCGTCGACCCCTTCGCGGGGGGCGCCTCGCTGGGCGCGGGTCCGGCGGAGCTGGCGGCGGGGCCGCGGACCGCAGCGCGCACGATGGACATCGTGCTGCGGATCCTGAACAACATCCGGGCGTGGGCCTCGTCGCGGCCCGAGCACTCGGGGGTGGCGCTGTGGGCGCTGGACCTGGCGCTGCTGCTGCCCTCGCATCCCGCGGCGTTGCGGTACGAGCGGGCGAAGCTGCTGGTGGAGCGGGGGGAGTTCGCGGCGGGGGCGGCGGAGATGGAGTCCTACGCGGTGGTCGTGGACGTGATCGATCCGCCGTCGGCGGTGCGGATCCGCGCGGAGGCGATGGCGGCCCGGGCCCTGCTGAACTAGGCCGTCGGCCCGGCTGCCGCTGCGCGGGGCGAGGTCCCCGCGGCGCCCTTGCCGCTGCGCGGGGCGAAGTCCCCGCGGCGCCCTTGCCGCTGCGCGGGCGCTGCCCGGACCCGTCCTGGGGCTCCGCCCCAGACCCCGGTCCTCAAACGCCGGACGACTGAAAGGCCGGAGCCCCTCCCCCGTGTTCTTGGGTTCTAGTGGTCGTCGCAACACCCCAGCTCAAGGGGTGCGATGGACTTCGAGGTCCGTAAGGTCCGGACGGCGCAGGGGCCCAGGAAGCTCCGTGCTGAGCGGGCGGAATACTTCCGGCTCG
>NZ_JBWJVM010000075.1:0-42491 GCF_056428985.1 Streptomyces sp. CA189
TAGTCGCTGAGGACCTCGGCGACCATACGGACCGCTCGTTTACGCAATTCAGCGGGATAGGAGGAGGGGCGTGCCATGACTCGATCCTTTCATGGAATCGAGTCTCTACCGAACCCGGAACGGTTCACTTGGCCTTGTCGTTCAGGTTCAGCTTCTTCCAGTTCTTCTTCGGGTCGACGAGGGTCTCCATGGTGACGCCCTGGACGCCGTTCAGCTTCGGTTTGAACGCCCGGTGGGAACCCTCGTTCGGCCGACTGGTGTCGAAGGTCAGGAAGTCGCGGCGCTTCTTGTAGAAGTTGTCGCAGCCGCCGTCCGACAGCAGGGCGAGCGGATACTCCTTGTCCTTGGCGATGGCCGATCGGCCGAACTGGTCCGCCGGGGTGCCCTTGAGCTTGAGCCTGCCCGAGGACTCCTTCCTGATGACCACGACATCGCCGTCCTTGTGGTCCTTGTTGTAGTCCTCGTACTCGTAGAGACAGAACGCGCCCCACGGACAAGCCCCGACGCCGCTGCGGTCGGCCCACTTCTCGATCTTGTTCTCGTCTGCCGCCTGGGCGCCGGTCGGAGCCATCGCCGCGAGGGCCAGGGTCGCAGCGGCCAGTGCAATGATCTTTCGCATACCCGGCCAACGACTGCGGGCAGGGTAGGTCACCGGAAGCCCCTTCAGGGAGTTCCGATGACCTACGGCTTTGCAGCCACGGCGCGGTACGGGCTCTGTGAGCAGACCGACAGGGCCTCGCTGCGCGCCAGCTCGAAAGCGTCCACGACCGCGGACCTGCGCCTGATACGGACGAACGCGGCGATGGACGCGCTGCGGCCCGAGGGCGCCGGGAACGACTGGCTGTGCCACCTGCCGCAAGCGACGGCGGCGGGATCGGCGAGGGCGATCTTCGCCTCCGTGCTGGAGGAGGCGTCCGCGTACGGCAGGCTCCCCCACCCACCGGAACGGCGACGCCTGGGGGGAGCCTCGGGAGCGGGCGGCAACTCAGCTTGGCCGTCGCGGTTGGGCACTGCCAGGCGCGTACGCAGGCCTGCGTTCTCGGCACGGGGCGCGGCGAGTTCGGTGTGCAGCCCGGCGTTCACCTCGGGCGCCACGTCGAGCCACTTGCGAAGCTCGGCGGCCGGCGAGCGCGGCCACTACTCACCCATAGGTGAGCCGTCCGTCGGTCCTCCCGGTGTCGTCGCGCTGGGCGGAGCTGCCTGGCGGTCAGTACGCTGCCAGCCTGTCTCGGGGAAGTTCCTGTTCGGTCCAGATCGTCTTGCCGCGCTGGCCGTAGCGGCTTCCCCAGCGGCTGGTCAGCTGGGCGATCAGGAAGAGGCCGCGGCCGCCTTCGTCGGTGTCGTGCGCGCGGCGCAGCCGGGGCTGCGTGTTGCTCGGATCGGACACCTCGCAGACCAGGACCCGGTCACGGATGAGCCGCAGCACGATCGGCCCGCCGGCGTACCGGACAGCGTTCGTGACCAGCTCGCTGCCGATGAGCTCGGTGGCGAACATCTGCTCCTCCAGACCCCAGGCCGTGAGCTGGGCGGTCGCGTCCGCGCGGGCGTCATGGACGGCGGCAGGGTCGGCGGGATACTCCCAGACGGCCATGTACTCACTGCCGACGGCCCGGGTCCGGGCGAGCAGCAAGCTGATGTCGTCCTCCGGCCGCTCGGCCGCGGGGTGGCGGCCGATGACCGTGGCGGCGATCTCGTCCAGCGGGCGACCAGGCGTGCAGGTCTCGACGAGGTCGGCGTGCAGCCGCGCCATTCCGGCCTCAAGGTCACGGCCGGGGAGACCGTCGGTGTAGAACGCGAGAATGCTGCCGGGCGGCAGGGTGACACTGCATACCTCGAAGGGGTTGTCGCCGACCCCGAGAGGCGGTCCGGGGACGAGGTCGGGGAAGGCGGCCGTCCCGTCCGGCAGGACGATCACGGGCGGGGGGTGTCCGGCGCCCGCCATCCAGCAGACCCGGGAGACGGGGTCGTAGACGGCGAACAGACAGGAGGCGCCGACGGTGTCCGGGACGTCCGCCTCCGCTTCCATGCGCCGCACGAGGTCATCGAGCAGGCGGGCGAGGTGCGGTCGACCCGCGCCGGCGGAACGGGCTGGTGACGGCGTATGGGGGCCGAGCAGGCCGCAGGCGGCCTTTCCGGTGACCTCGTCCGCCGACCAGCCCAACAGTTCGCAGGCGGATCGGGACCACCAGACGATCGTGCCCCGCTCGTCGAGAAGCGCGGCTGCGACGGCGTCCAGCGTGCCGGTCGGGCCACCGATGCCGTCGGCGGAAGGTCTCACCGTTGCTCCCTGGTGCCGGGCCGGGCCGGGCCGGGTTCCGATATCCGTTTTTCCCCCGTCATGGCTGCCTCCGCCTGGCGGGCCATCCCCGCGGGGGCATGGGCGGTGCTCCGCCTTCCGCGAGTGGACCGGGGCGAGGAGCCGCATCGACGGCGCGTCCGCCTCGGTAGGTGTCCGCGACACAGCGGAATCCGATGTTCCCGGCGCTGGTGTGCGGGGTGCGGGAGCCACGGGCGGCTACGCGGCACCGGAAGCCGTGGCTCTCGTGGCAGAGATAGGACGCCCCGCATCACTTTCCGCCCCGTGCGCTCCGGTCCGAGCGGGTCTGTGCACGGGCCGCGCCAGGTGCGGTGGAACCAGTCGGCGCACCACTCCCAGACGTTGCCGCAGGTGTTGTACAGGCCGTAGGCGTTGGGTTCGAAGGCGTCCGCCGGAGCGGTGCCGAGGTAGCCGTCCGCGCCGGTGTCCCGGTTCGGGAAATCGCCCTGCCAGATGTTCATCCGGTGGACCCCGCCCGGCTCTCGCTCATCGCCCCAGGGGTAGCGCGTCTGCACCAGACCGCCTCGGGCGGCGTACTCCCACTCGGCTTCGGTGGGCAGGCGCTTGCCCGCCCACTTCGCGTAGGCGTGGGTGCGCCAGGTGACGTGCACGACCGGGTGGTTCATCCGGTCGGAGACGTCCGTGCCGGGGCCTTGCGGATGGCGCCAGTTCGCCCCCGGCACGACCCGCCACCACGGTGTGCCAGGCACGGCGCGGGGACCGGGTGCGTCGTCGGGCAGCAGCCCGGCGAACACGAGCGAGGTGCCGAACCGCTCGGCCAGGGTCACCCACCCCGTGGCCCTGACGAACGCGGCGAACGCCGCGTTCGTCACAGTCGTGGTGTCCATCCAGAACGGGGAGAGTCGGATCTCGCGCACCGGGCCCTCACCGTCGGCGACGTATCGGTCCACCTCATCCGTGCCCATCAGGAACGCCCCACCGTCCAGACGCACCATCCCGGCGTGGCCGGCCTGTCCCGCCGGGAGGGTGCTGTCGACAGGCCACAGGACCGGTGCGGCGGGCGCCGGCGACGGCGCCCCGCCGTGGCTCACAGAACAGCACCTCGGAGAATCGAGCATGGAGGGATGACGGGGCCGGCCAGGCCTTCGAGGCGCGCGGATCCCTCGGCGCCCTCCAGGTCGAGGCTGAAACCGGGGTTCTGGATGGTCCTGATGGGGGTGATCTTCACGAAGCCGTGTCCGGCGGGGGCCCACATGCCCTGTGCCAGCAGTTCGCGGGAGAACGTCCACTGGACCACCTCGTCCGGCGAGACGTCGAAGGTGAACTGGACGGCGTAGGGGTCGTCGCTCAGGTAGTAGAGCCTCGCGGATACGGGGAACCTCACGTCGCGGTAGCCCACGGCCGTCATACGGATCTTCGTTCCCAGGCTGTGCGAGCCCATGGATGATTCCTGTTCTTCGACCCTCATAGGCCGGCCACATGGGCCAGGTGGCGTTCGGCCACGGTCTTCAGAGTCTGCTCCCCCGGGGTGTCCCAGATCCTTTCGTTGAAGATCTCGACCTCGATCCAGCCGGTGTAACCGGCGGCGGCGACCTGATCGGTCAGGGTGCGGAAGTCGATGTGTCCGTCGCCGACGTGGCCCCGTCCGAGCAGGGCGTCGGCGGGCAGCGGCAGGGTCCAGTCGCAGACTTGGTAGGAGGCGATCCGCGGTCCGGCGCGCTCGATCTGGCGCGTCAGGTCCGGGTCCCACCAGACGTGGTAGCTGTCGACGACGACGCCCACCTGCTCCACGGGGTGCTGCTCTGCGATGTCCAGCGCCTGGCCCAGGGTGGAGACGACCGCCCGGTCCGCGCAGAACATGGGGTGCAGGGGTTCGATCGCCATACGGACCCCCGCGTCGCCCGCGTGCGGGGCGAGTTCGGCGATCAGGTCGGCCACGCGGGCGCGGGCGCCGGCCAGGTCGCGTGATCCCTCGGGCAGGCCGCCGACCACCATCACGAGCGTGTCGGTGCCGAGTTCGGCGGCCTCCTCCAGAGCTCGGAAGTTCTCTACCAGAGCCGCCCGGTGCGCGTCGGGCCCGTCGACGGTGAGGAAACCACCGCGGCACAGGCTGCTGACGGAGAGGCCGGCGTCGCGGACCAGTTTCGCCGCCTCGGTGAGTCCCGTTTCGGCGACCTTGTCCCGCCACAGGCCGATCGCCGGGATGCCGGCGTCCACGCAGCCCTGGACGGCCTCGGGAAGGCTCCACCGCTTGGTGGTGATCTGGTTCAGCGACAGGCGTTCCAGGCCGCTCATGCGTCCACCCCCGCGACGTGCAGGAACTGCCGCATCCGGTGTGCGGCGAGCTCCGGGTCGGGAAGGATGCCGGCCGCGTCGGCGAGCCGGAACAGCTCGGTCAGGTGGGGGACGGAGCGTCCGCTCTGGGCACCGGCCACCATGGTGAAGTGACTCTGGTGGCCGGCCAGCCAGGCGAGGAAGACCACGCCCGTCTTGTAGTGGTACGTCGGCGCGGCGAACAGGTGCCGGGCCAGCGGCAGGGTGGGCTCCATCAGCGCGTCGTACCGCGCGGTGTCGCCCACGTCCAGGGCGCGCAGCGCGGCGGACGCTACGGCCGCGATGGGGTCGAAGACGCCCAGCAGGGCGTCACTGTGGCCGGCCTCGTCGCCGCGGATCAGGTCGGGATAGTTGAAGTCGTCGCCTGTGTACAGGCGTACGCCGTCCGGCAGGGCGCGCCGCAGCGCGATCTCCCGGTCGGCGTCCAGGAGGGACACCTTGATGCCGTCGACGCGCGGTGCGTGCTCCCGGATCAGGTCGAGCACCGTGTCGGTCGCGTCGTCCAGGTTCGCGCCGCCCCAGTAGCCGGCCAGCGCGGGGTCGAACATCTCGCCCAGCCAGTGCAGGATCACCGGCTGCGAAGCGGTGTCGATGACCTCGCCGTACACGTGGAGGTAGTCCTCGGGGCCCTTGGCCACCGCGGCCAGTGCGCGGCTCGCCATCAGGATCGGCCGGGCCCCGGCCTCCTCGACCACGGCCAGCTGTTGCTGGTAGGCGTCGATGACGGCGGGCACTGAGAGGGTCCCGGTGAGCTGGTCCGTGCCGACGCCGCAGGCCAGGCGTCCGCCCACGGCGCGGGCTTCCGCTCCGGACCTCGTGATGAGTTCACGGGTGGCGGTCCAGTCGAGGCCCATGCCGCGCTGGGCGGTGTCCATGGCGTCGGCGACGCCCAGGCCGAGGGACCACAGGTGCCGTCGGAAGGCGAGAGTGGTGTCCCAGTCGACCGCTGCCGGCGCGCCGGGGCTGTTCTCCCTCAGAGGGTCGGCGACGACATGGGCGGCGGCGTACACGACCCGGGAGGCGATCGGGCGGTCTGGCGCCTCGAAGGCAACGGGGGTGCGGAGGCGGTGGAGGCCGCCGGGGAGACGCAGTTCGAGTGCCATCAGATCTCCAGCGCGGGGACGTCGAGACGGCGGCCTTCGCGGGCGGAGCGCAGGCCGAGTTCGGCGAGCTGGACGCCCTTGGCGCCTTCCAGCAGGTCCCAGTGATACTCGGAGCCGGTCACGACGTGCTTGAGGAAGAGCTCCCACTGGATCTTGAAGCCGTTGTCGAACTCACTGTTGTCCGGGACCTGCTGCCACTGGTCGCGGAACGACTCGGTCACCGGCAGGTCGGGGTTCCATACGGGCTTCGGCGTCAGGGAGCGGTGCTGGACACGGCAGTTGCGCAGACCGGCCACGGCGCTGCCCTCGGTGCCGTCCACCTGGAACTCGACCAGTTCGTCGCGGTCGACCCGTACGGCCCAGGAGGAGTTGATCTGGGCCGTGATGCCGCCCTCCAGCTCGAAGACGCCGTAGGCGGCGTCGTCCGCGGTCGCCGCGTAGCCGCGGCCTTGCTCGTCGACCCGCTCGGGGATGTGGGTCGCGGTGTGCGCGTACACGGAGCGGACCTCGCCGAACAGGCCGTCGAGCACGTACCGCCAGTGCGGGAACATGTCGAGGATCATGCCGCCGCCGTCCTCGGCCCGGTAGTTCCATGACGGTCGCTGGGCGGTCTGCCAGTCGCCCTCGAAGACCCAGTAGCCGAACTCGCCCCGTACGGAGAGGATCCGCCCGAAGAAGCCGCTGTCGATGAGGCGCTTGAGCTTCAGCAGACCGGGCAGGAACAGCTTGTCCTGCACGGCGCCGTTGCACACGCCCGCCTCGCGTGCCAGCCGGGCCAGTTCCAGTGCGGCGTCGAGGGATTCGGCGGTCGGCTTCTCGGTGTAGATGTGCTTGCCGGCCGCGATCGCGGTACGCATCGCCTTCTCCCGCGCCGGGGTGACCTGGGCGTCGAAGTAGATCTCGGCGAGCGGATGGGCCAGGGCCTTGTCCAGGTCCATGGTCCAGTGCTCCAGGCCGTGCCGGTCGGCCAGTTCCTTCAGCTTGCGGTCACTGCGGCCGACGAGGATCGGCTCGGGCCAGATGACGGTGCCGTCGTCCAGGGGCAGACCGCCCTGTTCGCGGATGGCCAGCACGGAGCGGACCAGGTGCTGGCGGTAGCCCATGCGGCCCGTGACGCCGTTCATCACGATGCCTATGACTTTGCGGGTCATTCTCATGTCTCCTTCTGATATTCGGTACGTGGAGGCACTGTCCTCTGTACGAGAACGGGGGGGCCGCAGGCGGACAGCACCGATGGCCGTCAAACGACGGCTGATCCCCTGGTCAGGAGATCCCGGGCCAGGAGCCCCGCGCCCAGACATCCGGCGGCATCGCCGAGGGCCGCCGGGACGATCGCGGGCAGCATCTGGAACGTGACACGTTCCGCCACTGCCGCCCGCAGGGGTGTGAACAGGGTGTCGCCGGCCTCGGCGAGGCCGCCGCCGATGATCAATGTGCGGGGATCCAGGACCGTGAGCGCGGTGACCAGGCCGTCGGCGAGGGCGGCGACCGCCGCCCGCCACACCCCGGACGCGGCCTCGCCGCCCGCCTCGACGGCCCGGGCGCAGTCGGCGGCGTCGGCAGCGGGGTCGCCGCTCGCGGTGGCCCAAGCACGACCGACCGCGGCGGCGGAGGCCAGCGCCTCCAGGCAGCCGCGCCCGCCGCAACCGCACACGGGGCCGCCGGGGCGTACGACGATGTGGCCGATCTCGCCGGCGCAGCCGTGGGCACCGGGCTCGATGCCGTCGTCGATGCCGATGGCACCGGCGATGCCGGTGCCGAGCGACACGAACAGGAACCGGCCGGTCCCGCGGCCGGCCCCGATCCGGCCCTCGGCGAGGCCGCCGGTGCGGACGTCGTGCCCGAGCGCGACGGGGATCCCGCCGAGCCTGCGACTCAGCAGCTCCCGCATCGGGACGTCGCGCCAGCCGAGGTTGGCAGCGTGGACGGCGATGCCCTGCTCCGCGGCGACGACGCCGGGCACGGCGACGCCCGCGGCCGCCGCGGCCGCGCCGAAGTGCTTGCGCCCGTGGGCACGCAGCTCCTCCGCGAACCCGAGGATCGACTCCACGACGGCGTCGGGCCCGCGCTCGCGCCCGGTGGCCCGCCGGGCCTCGTACAACAGCGCCCCGTCGAGCCCGACCAGAGCCGCTTTCATTCCGGTACCGCCCACATCGAGGGCGATGACATGTCTCATTGGGAACACTCTCACGCGTGACACATAGGTTCAGCCCACTGGTACGACCTGGGCGAAAGCCGTCGGGGAGCGCCCCGGCCGCCGGCCGGCGACGACTGGCAGCGGGGCACCGCCCCTTCAGGGACGGTCAGGACTCATCCCTGGGAGAGATCCAGGACGCGGATGTCGTCGTGATGGACGACGCGCGTCGGTACGTCTCCCTTCCCGAGCGTCTGGTCGGGCCGGTAGAGGCCCCACTTGAGATAGCCGAACTCCGCCGGGTTCACGGGGTGGAAGGTCTTCACGTTCGCGTACGTCTGCCGCAGCGTGTAATCCGATTCGCCGGGCATCTTGGTGGAGACCTTGTAGTAGCCGGTGCTGTCGTCCGTCCAGCTCACGTCCACGCGGAAATGCATCCACTTACCGAGGTGCGGGCGGAAGTCGTCGACCACGGTGGACTGGAGGTTGAGGGTCGGCGACCGGAAGGCCATGCTGTTCCGCTTGGTCATGATGTAGAAGGACGGCAGGTTTCCGCCGGCGTGCTTCCCCTGGAAGATGATGTCGCCGGTTTCCGAGTCGCCGGGTTCGTAGGTCTTCCAGTCCTTCAGCAGAACGCTGAATTCGTACCGCTGCTTGTCGCCCACGACGAACTTGCCCTCGTGGACGTCGTTCGTGGCGCTCTCGCTGCGCGGGGCTCCGTCGGAGACGTAACCGGGGTCGCCCAGGGTCACCTTGTGCGCGACGGCGTGGTCGGCCCCCGATGGGACGACGTACGACGCGTCGGCCGCGGTCGCATGCGTCGTCGTCAGGGTCGGAATGCCGGAATTCAGCTGGCCGTTCGCGTATTCGATGTCCAGCAGGGTCTCGGAGGTGCTACTGCTGCTGCACGAGGCCTCCGAAGCGCGGCTCCCGCTGTCCTGCCCCGCCTGCGCGGTGGCCACGCCTGCGAGGGTGAGCGCCCCCGCCGCCGCCACGGCGATGACGGACCTCTTCGTCGACTTCTTCATGGTCAGCTCACCGGCCTGTCGTCGATACGGACGAGGTTGTGGCCGCGCATCGTATAGAGCAGGCCGCGGCTGTCGGCGTTGACGTGCGGACCGCTGTACCAGGCGCCGTTGATCTCGGGGACGACGGTGCTGACGGCGAACGTCTTGGGGTCGAAGCGGAAGAGGGTGGTGTCGGAGACGCCGTAGACGATGCCTCGGCTGGTGACCATGGCCGCGAAGCCAGGGCAGAGGGCACGGTGGTCGGCGGTGTGGATCACCCGGCGGATCGGGACGTCGACGACGAAGAAGCCGCCCTTCCGCGTGAGTCCGTACAGGTGCTTGCCGTGCACGGCCAGCGCGGCCACTCCCGTGGTCAGGGACGCGGGGAGGTCGATGCGCCACAACTCCTTCCCGGCGACCGGGTCGTAGGCGACGAGCGTGCCACGAGGCCCCTGCGTGGTGGGGTTGTCGCCGCCGAGGTACGCGACGCCGTCCCGGGTGGTGACCGCACGCACTATCTGGAGCTTGTCGACCGGGTTGACGTAGACGGCCTTCTTGCCGGTCTTCGGGGAGTACGTCCACAGGGAGCCGCCGCCCTCGGTGTCGGACTGCACGCCGACCAGCAGGAGCTCGTTGACCGCGTCGTAGCAGACGTCGAGCGGGCGGTTCTGTTCGCTCGGGAATGCCGCCAGCTGGCGGGGCTGCTGGTCGCGCGTGGGGTCGTATGTCCACATGCCCTGCGAGCTGTACTGGCCGGTGTAGAGCACCCCGTTCAGCACCTCGGCGTCCTTCGCCTCGCCGGGCGCCCGGAGGTTGGCCACCTTGCCGTTGCGCAGGTCGTGGCGTGCGATGCCGTTGTTGCCGCCGACGTAGACGTACCGGTGGTCGGCGGCGATTCCCATCGTGGTCTGCGGACTGACGGGTGCGCCCGCCTGGCCGAGGTCGGTGACGACGGACGTACCGGCGGCCATGTCGATCTCCGCGACGAAGCCGTATCCCGAGGCGGCGGTGAGTGTGCCCTCCGCATGGTCCAGGCCCCAGATCTCGCCGAGGTCGCCGTCGAACGTGACGGGGGCGACAGCCTTGGTCGCCGTCGAGTAGGAGTACAGACCGGCCTCGGTGGCGAAGTAGATCAGGTCACCGTTCGCCGTCAGGTTCTTGACCACTTTGCCGCTGGTGGGCGTCACGGTGTACGAGGAGAGGTCGGCCAGGTCCATGACGGCGAGCTTGGCGGGCTCGGTCGATCCCGAGGTGCTGACGACGAGGCGGTCGCCGAAGACCGCGAGGTCGCGCAGGCTGGGGTCCTTCTCCATCTCCGGCGGTGTGACGTTGCTGAACGTGCCGGCCGCCCGGTCGTACGCGTACAGCGACGCCTTGCTCGCCCCGTCTCCGCCCGAAAGGACGCTGCCGGCGCCGAAGAAGACGGTCGTGTCCGTGGCGGCGACGGCCCTGGCCAAGGTGGCCTTCGGGTCGGGTATGCCGAGCTTGGTCACCGCGCCGGTGGCCGGGGCGTACATCCAGAGCGCGGGCGCCTTCCCGGGTATCCCGCCGACCGCGTACACGGTGCCGTCCGGGGCGACGGCGAGATCGCGGATGTCGCGGTCCTCGGTCCGGCCGACGCCCACGGCGGGCTTGTCCGGGGTGCTCAGGTCCCAGCGGAAGAGGTTCGGCTTGCCCTCGTCGCCCTTGGTCAGGATGCCCGCGTACAGGTACCGGCCGGTGGGATCCGCGGCGAGCGCCTGAATCGAGTGGCCCACGCCGAGGACGGTCTGGGACACCACCTTGCGGGTCGGCAGGTGGAAGGCGATCACCCGGGTCGGTTCGAGGTTGCGGGACCCGATGTAGACGGTGTCACCGACCAGGAGCGCGCTCATGAGCGCGAACTGCTCGATGCCCGGGCCCAGGTCGGTGATGCGCGTGCAGGGTCCGGGGGACGTGGCCTGCGCCGGTGCGGTGAGCAGCGGGGCCGCGGCTGCGGCGAGCCCGATGGCGCCGCCCGCTCTGAGGATCTGACGCCTGCCCATCGACGATGGTTGCTGCATGGGGGGACTCCTTGGGTCGTGCGGGACACAGAGAGAGGGGAATCAGGTGCCGTGGGGGGGTGCTCACGGCAGGGACAGGCCGGCCCCGGGTCGGGGGGAACTCCGGGGCCGGCCGGTCAGGCCGACGTCGCGAGGGCCGCGTGGTGCACGGCGTGGGCGAACGGTTCTCCGGAGCAGTAGCGCTGGACCTCATCGAGGGCGCTGCTGGTGATCCGGTGGAGTTCGCCGCCGAGCGAGCCGGCGATATGGGGGGTGAGGAGGACGTTGGGCAGGGAGTAGAGCGGTGAGGTCGCGGGGAGCACCTCCGGTTCGGTGACGTCGATGACCGCGCGGAGGCGACCGGTCACGGCTTCGGCGGTGAGAGCCTCGGTGTCGACGAGGGACCCGCGTGCCGTGTTGATCAGCGTGGCGCCGTCGCGCATCTGTGACAGCCTGTGCGCGTCCAGCAGATGATGGGTTTCCGGCAGGGCGGGCGCGTGCAGCGAGACGACGTCCGAGCCGGCGACGAGTTCGTCGAGGCCGACGTGCCGGGCACCCAGCTCCGCGGCTTGCGCGGCGTCGACGTGGGGGTCGGCGAGGAGCAGGTCGAGGTCGTAGGGCCGCAGCAGTTCGAGGACCTTGCGGCCCACGAGGGACGCGCCGACCAGGCCCACGGTCCGGCGGTAGTTGCCGAACCCGGGGAAGTGCTGGGACCAGTCGAGGGCGGCTCGGTGGTCGCGGTAGAGGCCGCCGATGTCCAGGATCCGCTTGTTGGCGAAGAGGATCGCGGCGACCGTGTACTCGGCGACAGGCACGGCGTTGGCCGCGGCGGCCGAGGAGACCACCAGTCCGCGGTCCCAACAGCCTTGCGTTACATGATCTTTGACGCTGCCCGCTGCGTGGACGATCGCCTTCAGCGCCGGCGCCCGTGCCAGGACCTCCTCGTCGAGGACGGGGCATCCCCAGGAGGTGATCAGGATCTCCACGTCTTCCAGGGCCGGTTCCTCGGCGAGGTCCTCGGCGACGTGGTCCGGGTCGATGTCGACGTACGCCGTCAGACGCTGGATCTCGGCGGGTGCGAACAGCGCGTCACGGTGCCGTCGGCCCATGGCGAACAGGGCCCGGGGACGGGTGGTCGTGGTGGGGCGCATGGGGGAATTCCTCACGGTGACGGCCTACTTGACGGCGCCGGCGGTCATGCCGGACTTCCAGAACCGCTGGAGCATCAGGAAGACGGCGATGAGCGGGGCCACAGCCACCAGGGAGCCGACGACGGCGAGCAGGTAGTCCTCGGGATGGCCTTGTGTGAGTGCGGACGAGTACCAGACGTACAGGCCGAGATTGACCGGGTAGAGGTCCTGGTCGGAGAGCATCACCAGGGGCAGGAAGAAGCTGTTCCAGATCTGGGTGAACTGGAAGAGGAAGATGGTCACGAAACCGGGCGCGATCATCGGGAACGCGATGCGGCAGAAGGTCCGGAACTCGCTTGCCCCGTCCATCCGCGCCGCTTCCAGAACCTCGTCCGGCACGTAGGACGCGCTGAAGACCCGTGCCAGGTACACGCCGAACGGGAAGACGAGGCCCGGGATGAACACGCCCCAGAACGTGTTCACCAGTCCGGCCTTGGAGGCGAGCAGGTACAGCGGGATCGCCATCGCCGTGCCGGGCACCATCACGCCGAGCAGCACGAGCGAGAACAAGCGCTCCTTGCCGGGAAACGCGAGCTTGTCGAACGCGTAGCCGGCGGCGACGCTGAACACCGATGCCAGGAGAGCCCCCACACCGGCGTACAGCACCGTGTTGATCAGCCAGCGCAGGTAGATTCCGTCGTCGGCGGCGAACAGGTGCCCGAGGTTGTCGGCGAGGTGGGTCTCTTCGCCGAGCGCGAAGCCGTTCGTACCGAACAGGTCCTCGCGGCTCTTGGTGGAGGACAGCAGCAGCCAGGTCAGCGGCAGCAGGGTGTAGAGAGTGGCGAGGCCCAGCAGCGCGGTGACCCCGGCCTTGGACAGCAGAACCGACGGCGGCTTCGCGGCGCGCCGTTGCCGGCGGGGGCGCGGGGCAGGGCCGGTCACAGGCGTCACCTCGGACGCTGGTGCAGCGGGGGGAAGTACGGAGGATGTGGTCACGACGTGCTCCGGCGGCGTGAGAAGCGGGTGACGGCGAACGACAGCACTGCGGCGAACAGGGCGATCAGCAGCGAAGCGGCTGCCGCCAGGCCGAAGTCGTTGTTCTGGAAGGCGGCCGTCTGGACGTACATGTTGGGGGTCCAGCTGCTGCCGATCGCGCTGGAGGCGTTGTAGATGACCTTCGGCTCGGTGAAGAGCTGGATCGATCCGATGACGGTGAACAGCACGGCGAGCGCTATCGCGGGGCGGACCATCGGGACCTTGATGGACAGCGCCGTCCGCACGGCGCCCGCGCCGTCGATCTTCGCCGCCTCCAGCGTCTCGCGGGGCACGGCCTGCAGGGCCGCGTAGAAGATGACCATGTTGTAGCCCATCCACTCCCAGACGGCGATGTTGGCCGCGGAGAACACGGCGTTGTCGACCGACAGGAAGTTGATGTCGATGCCGCCGGATTCGAGGAAGTCGATCACCGGGCTCAGGCCGGGCGTGTAGAGGTACACCCAGATCAGCGCGGCGATCAGCCCCGGCACCGCGTGCGGCAGGAACAGCGCCAGCTGGAAGAAGGACCGCGCCTTGGCCAGACCCGAGTCGAGCAGCAGGGCCAGGACCAGCGATCCGCCGATCATCACGGGGATGTAGATCGCGCAGTACGCGGCGATGACGAGGAACCCGTCGCGGAACGCCTCGTCGGACAGCGCGCGGGCATAGTTCCCCAGCCCCGAGAAGATGCTTTCGGTGCCGCCGAACCCGAGGCCGGAGGTGCGGGTGGTGAACAGGCTCAGCCATGCCGCGTAGAACAGCGGGGCGAGGGTGACGGCCGCGAACAGGCCGAAGAACGGTGTGAGGAGCAGTGCGGCGGTCCGGCGCTGTCCTCGGGCGGATGGGCTTGCCATACCGGCCTTCCTTGGGTGGGGCGGGGGAGAGCGGGTGCGGGAGGGAGCCCGGGGTCCGGCCGGCCCGCCGCACGGGCGGAGCCGACTCTCCGGGCTGCGGGCTCCGGACTCCTACGGGGCGGTGACCGTCAGGCCACGCTGCTTCATCTGCGCGATCGTGGCCCGCTGCGCGGTGGCGAGGACATCGGGCAGGGTCACCGAGCCGTCGGCGACCTTCGGAAGCTGGTCCACGATGGCGGTGTTGGTGGCGCCCATGACCGGGCCCCACGTCCAGCCGGGCCGGATGGCGTCATAGGACTGCGACATGAGGGCGTAGATGTCCTGCCCGCCGAAGTAGTCCGTCTTGAAGGCCGCCTTCGTGACCGGCACGAGCTTCGGATCGGCGGGGAACATGCTGCTGGTGCCGGACGACACCCAGGCCTTCATGCCCTCGGGGTCGGTGGTGATCCACTTGATGAACTCGGCGGCGGCCCCGCTGTTGTCGGACCCCTTCGGGATCACGAAGGACGAACCTCCGTACATGCCCGAGGCCGGCTCTCCGTCCCACGTCGGGACGGGGGCCACGGCCCACTTGCCCTTCTGGTCGGGGACGGTCGCCTGGTGGGCTCCGGCGCACCAGCTCGCGCAGACGTAGGCGACGGTCTGGCCCTTCTGGACGCTCGTCCAGAAGGGGTCCAGCTGGCTCAGCGAGCGGACGAGGTCCTGGCGGGCGAGCTCGCCCCAGTAGGCGGCGACCTTCTTCGACGGGCCGTCGTCGACGGTGACCTTCCAGGCGTCCTTCTCGGCCGAGAACCACTTGCCGCCGGCCTGCCAGGAGAGCGCGCTCAGGAGCCCCGGATTGTCGGTGTACAGGACGCCGCCGCGGGCGGCGGGATCGGCCTTCTTCACCTGCTCGGTCATGTTCCGGTACGCGTCCCACGTCGTGGGAACGTCTATCTTGTGCTGGTCGAAGAAGTCCTTGCGGTACATCATCATCAAGGGCGCCGCGTCACGCGGGACGGCCCAGGTCCTGCCGCCGAGTTCGACCAGCTGCCGCACCGCCTCGGGGAACCGGACCTTCACATCCGGGCCGAGGGCGCCGCTCAGGTCTTCGACCTTTCCCTGTGCCGCGAACTCCGGCAGGTGCGGGTACTCCACCACCGCGACGTCCGGCGCGGTGCCGGCCTTCACGGCGTTGGTGAGCTTGGAGTAGTACTCCTGGCCCGACGGGACCGTCTCGAAGGTCACCTTGATGTCCGGGTGGCTGCTGTTGAAAGCCGCAGCCACCTTGTCGGAACCCTTGACGAAGGACCAGAAGGTGACTTCCCCGGCCTTCTTTCCCGCAGGAGAAGCCACCTGGTCCGCCCCTCCACCGCAGGCGGTGGCGAGCAGGGCGAGAGCTGTGACGGAGCCGGCCAGAACGGCCGTGGATCTGCGAAGCATGATGTGCACCGATCGTTCACGGGGGCGTTGACCGGAATCATTCGCCAGTAAGTGAACTTCGTCAATGCTTCGAGCTTCATTTGATGAAAAACGAAAGCAAGTGATGTGATCTGATGCCGCCCTCCCGTCGCCGCCCTACGCGCGCTTGCCCGGTGCAGGCGGGGCCCCACAGGAGTCCCGTACCCTCAGCTCCGGGCGGAGCAGCAGCTCGGCCAGGGGCGCGGACGGATCGGCGACGCGCCGCCGCATCAGATCGACCGCCCACGCCCCCACGGCCCGCTTGGGCGGTGCCACAGCCGTGAGCGGCACATCGCTCAGCTCGGCGACCTCGTCGTCGTACGTCACGATGGCCAGATCTTCCGGAACGCGCAGGTCACGCGCCTGAAGGAGGCCCACCAGGGTGACGGCATCGAGATCGTTGTGGACCAGGGCGGCCCGCACGTCACCTGCCTCGACCGCCCGAACGAGCTTCTCGAACCACTCGGTCGACGCCGGTCCGCCGGTCGGATCGATGCGGTATTCCGGGCCTTCCGCCAGCCCGAGCGCCTGGCAGGCCGCCACGTAACCCTCGCGGATCAAAGGCGTGTTGGGACTCTCCGCCCTGGCGACCAGGGCGATCCGCTCATGCCCCAGCCCGGCGAGGTGCCGGACCGCCAGGCCCGCGCCACGGGCGTGGTCGGACGCGACCTGTTCCAGACGCCCGGCCTGCGCGCCGGCCCGGCGGTCCACGAGAACGACCGGTATGTCGAGGCCGGCCAGCCATTGCTCGGTCCCCGCGGGCTCGAGTCCGGCGCGCGGCATCAAGAGCAGACCGTCGACACCCGCCGCGACGAGCCGTCGCACCTGCTCCCGGTTGTCCGTCAGCGTCTCACCGGAAACCGCGAGCACGATGCGCACTCCGTGCGTGCGCGCCGCGTCCTGCACTCCTCGGATGATCTCGGGGTAGTAGTAGTCCCCGGGCGGAACGATCAGTCCGAATGCGTCCCCCCGCCGCATCGCCGGCCGGGGGGTGGCTGATCCGGCCGCGTCGGCCGCCTGAGCTGCGGCCGGCGACATGGCACCTCCGTGCACACGGACGACCAGCCCCCGGCCTGCCAGGTCCCGGACGTCCTGGCGCACGGTGACGGCGGAGACCCCGATCTCCTCCGCCACCTCTTTCACCTTGATCGCTCCCCGGCGCTCCACAATGCGCAGAAGCGCCTCACGCCGCTCTTCAGCCAGCACTCACGTGCCCCTCTCATCGCGAGCGAAGCCATTTGCTTTCACTCGACAAGTGAAAGGTATCAACGAAGCCATGGCACGTGCCGGACCTGGGATCGACCTCCCACCGAACCGGTCGCGGCCCGGCGATCAGCCGGAGTGTTCGCAGGCAGCCGCAGGTGCGCCGAGCCGAATCGCGGGGCGACAGGCCAGGGGCGGCGGCGGTCGAGCTCGCCGTCGACGGACTGCTTGCGGGCGGGACCGGGTCGTACGCGCCGCCGAAGATCCGGGTCTCCCAGCACCACGGTCGCCGCCAGGGCGTGCGGTGAGAGCGCCGCCGCTGGCGCCCTCCACGAAATCGGGGCAATACGCACCGTCCTCGGCGAACCGGTCGAGGAGGTACGGCTGCCGTTGCGCGTCACGTGCAGCGCGGGATCGAACGGGCCGCCGGAGGAGCGGGCGGCGACGTGCACGAGGCCACGACGGTGGGACGAGGTGTCCATCGGGACGGTCCGGCGCAGGGGTGGGCTTGCGGCCTGCGAGTTTCGGTGGATACGGTCGATAGAAAGCGCTTACTGCGAAGGAGTTCGCCGCGTGCCGACCTCAGACGTCCTGGTCTACACCCGTACCGCAGGCTACCGCCACGACTCGATCCCGGCGGGTGCCGCCGAGCTCGTCGAGATGGCTCAGGAGAGCGGGTTCGGGGCGGAGGCTACGGACGATCCGGCGGTGTTCACGCACGAGCGGCTCGAGCGGTGCGCGGCCGTGGTGCTGCTGTCCACCACCGGGCCGGTCCTCACTGACCAGTCCCGCGCAGCCCTGGAGACCTACGTACGATCCGGCGGCGGGCTTCTCGCCGTGCACGCCGCGGCCAATGCCGAGCCTGACTGGCCCTTCTACGGCGAACTGCTCGGCACCCGCTTCGCGGGCCATCCGCCGCTCCAGCCCGGCCTGGTCCACGTGGAGGACCCCGCACATCCGGCGACCGCACACCTGCCGGCGGAGTGGGCCTGGACCGACGAATGGTACGACTTCACCGCGCACCCACGCGACGCGGGCGTCCGCGTCCTGCTGCGCGCCGACGAGTCCGCGTACACCGGCGGCACGCACGGCGCGGACCACCCGCTGTCCTGGTGCCACGAGAAGGCCGGCGGCCGGTTCTTCTTCACAGCGCTCGGCCACACGCCGGAGTCGTACGTGGCCCCCGCCTTCCGCGCACACCTCTCCGGCGCCCTTTACTGGGCCACGGGCCGCCACGCTGCGCGACCCGATGTCCCAACCCACTCGACCTGACCCCGCCCCCCTACCCTGACGTCCCCTGGTGGTGGAGACCAACTCCACGACCAAGAGGCTGCCCCGTCGACCCGACACCGGGCAGAGGGAGACGCATCGTGCCATCGCCACCAGGTACGACAAACTCGCCGTCCGCTACGAATCGACCGTGCTGATCGCATCCCTCAACGAATGGTGTGACCAGGCGGAGACGCATGGCTCCAGGTCGTAGGCCCATGGCGGACTCACTGGATCGCCGCACCGAACCGTTCCTGCCCCGGCAGGGACCGGGGCAGGGTGGACGGGTCTACCACCAAGCGGTGTTGTTGGGGCCCAGGCGCCACAGGCGGTCGGCTGAGGGGTAGGAGTAGTCGAGTTCGATGGTGTCCCAGGTGTCGGTGGTCCCCTTGAGGGTCATGGCGACGTCCACGTTGAGGTACGGACGCCACACGAACCAGCGGGGGTCGCTCTCGTTGGGGCTTTCCTGGCGGACGCTCCACTTCTGTACGTCAGATCCGTTGCAGGTCCGTACGACGACGGTCTCTCCGCGGGCGGGGGTGGTGTCGTTGGGCTGCAGGCACTTGTTGGACGCCAGGTTGCGCAGCGTGAGCGTCCACAACTTGGATGCCGAGTCGTAGGTGCCCTCGGCGTCCCACGCCTCGGTGGAGTAGTTGTCCCACGCGGTGCTGCGCAGGGTGATGGCCTGGGCCCCTTCGCTGAGAGAGTTACTGGACAGTGCCAGCCGGCTTCCGTCCATCCGGTTGACGAGGTCCTGGTTCGGGAACGACTCGGCGGCGGCGGGGCCCGCGCCCGCCAGAGCAAGGGTCATGCCTGCGGCGGTGGCCAGAACGGCCAGACGGCAGCGCACAGCCATGCGGTTTCTCCTTCGGGAAAGGGGATTTCGGTCTGCTGATCCTCGCGGGTTCCGGGAAGGTCCGTCGGCCGCGCCGCACACGTGATCGTTTCTGCCCGTCGGTCTGTCACCCGCACGGCTCAGCATCCTTTCGGGCCTCTGCCGATCACGCCGCCCGACGCGAAACCCGCCGGATCCGTGCTTTCGTGACTTCGCTCCTGCAGGCGGTGGCTGTGTCGCTGTACGTCTGGGCCCGTGGGCTCCTTCTCCCCAGTGACCACCTGCGCGGTGGTGGCCACCCAGAAACGGACCGTGCCCTCCGCCAGGCCCAGACGGGCGGCGACCTGGCGGTGCCCCATACCCAACGCGGCCAGCTCCAGCCCGGCCCCGATCACCCCGGCAGCGTCCACCCGCCGGGGCCGTGCACCCCCGTCGTCGCTTCCAAGTTGACCGGACGCGTGGTACCCAGAGCCGTCGCGGTCCAGCGCCCCGGTGCCGGGCCGGGGGTACGCGAAAATGGGAGGGCCTGATGCCGGACGATCCAGCAACACCACCGGGGCCGGATGTCCTTGCCCCGGCCCGGCTGGGACCGCTGCGCCTGCGCAACCGGGTCATCAAGGCCGCGACGTTCGAAGGGCGCACCCCGGACGGCCTGGTGACCGACGAACTGATCGAGTTCCACCGGCGAGTGGCCGCCGGCGGAGTCGGCATGACCACCGTGGCCTACTGCGCCGTCTCCCCCGAGGGCCGCACGGAGCGGCGCCAGCTGCATCTGCGGCCCCAGGCACTCCCCGGGCTGCGCAAGCTGACCGGCGTCGTGCATGACGCGGGCGCGGCCGCCTGTGCCCAGCTGGGGCACGCCGGCCCGGTGGCCGACGCCTCCTCCAACGGCGTTGCGGCCCTCGGGCCGGGCCGCTTCTTCAACCCGCTCGGCATGCGGCGCACCCGGGCGGCCACCGCCGCCGACCTGGACCGCGTCACCCGGGCACATGCGACGGCGGCCCGCCTTGCCGTGGACGCCGGTTTCGACGCGGTGGAGATCCACCTCGGCCACAACTACCTGGCCAGCTCCTTCCTCAGCCCCCGCCTCAACCGTCGTACCGACGCCTATGGCGGCAGCCTGGAGAACCGGGCCCGCCTCGCCCGCGGCATCGCCCGCGCGGTGAGGGAGGAGGTCGGCACCGAGATCGCGGTCACGGCGAAGCTCGGCATGAAGGACGGTGTCCCCGGCGGCCTGGACCTGGACGACAGCATCCAGGTCGCCCGCTGGCTGCAGCAGGACGGTTCGGTCGACGCCCTGCAGCTCACCGCCGGCAGTTCGCTGCTCAACCCCATGTACCTCTTCCGCGGCGACGCCCCGGTCCGTGACTTCGCCGCCGCCTTCCCACCGCCGCTGCGCTGGGGCATCCGGCTGACGGGCCACCGGTTCCAGCACGACTACCCGTACGGGGAGGCCTACCTCCTGGAGTACGCCCGGCGCTTTCGCGCCGAACTGGACCTGCCGCTCATCCTGCTCGGCGGCATCACCCGGCGGGAGACCATGGACCTCGCGATGGCCGAGGGCTTCGCGTTCGTGGCGATGGCCCGGGCGCTGCTCAGCGACCCCGACCTGATCCGGCGCATCGCCGCGGACGCCGCGGCGGCCTCGCGCTGCATCCACTGCAACCGCTGCATGCCCACCATCTACTCGGGTACGCGGTGCCCCGTGGTCGAACCGGACCGCGCACCGGCACCCCGGCCGTAAGCCGTCCAGCGGGACGGTCTCCCCAGCCCGGCCACCCCCGAGTTCGATGGACACACCCCACCGGCGCCGTGAGGTACGACAAGGGTGACGCCCTGCGCAACGAGGTGAGCGTGCCGGTCGCAGCCATCAACGAGTGGCTGCGACGAGCACTTTCATGGAGGACCTAGACGCGCTGCCAGAGTGCCGGGACGCTCGGGGGTTCCCAGCCGTTGATGGCGGTGTGAGCCTGAATGCAGCGGTACGAGGAGCCGGCGTAGGCAGCGACGTCGCCGGCCCGGTAGGACGTGCCGGCGGCCCAGGTCCCGGTCGGCGGGGGCGTGGTAGGCGGGGGCGTGGTAGGCGGGGGCGTGGTGGGCGGGGGCGTGGTAGGCGGGGGCGTCGGAGTCTGGGGGACGTCCAGCACGAAGTCGTACGTGCCCTCACGGGCCGGACCGGCCTGGCGGACGGTCATCAGGAGACGGGCGTCGAAGATGGCGTCGGTGCTGTTGCGCGGCTCGTTGGGGAAGTACAGCTGGGTGGTGACCACCCGGCGCCCTGGGGCCTGCAGCTTGACGTGGATGTGCCGGGTTCGGCCCGGGTAGAGGCCGGGCACGATGGTGGTGAGGCTGAACGCGCCCTGGGCGTTGCTGAACTGGTGCCCGCGGAAGGTGTAGCCGGTGTTGTCGTAGGCGCCGTTGACATCGGCCTGCCAGAAGTCGAGGAGCACGCCGGATATCGGCAGGCAGGCCCGGCCGAAGACGTATCCGGTGACGGTGAGGCGGGTACCCGGGGTGCTGCTCGTGATCAGCGAGGTGCGCAGGGGGGAGTTGGGCTTGAAGTAGGGCCCCTCGGTCTGCTCCACGGTCGGCTCATCGCCGTCGTCGCAGTCGGGGGTCAGGGCCAGGGCGTTGCCCGCTGCCACCCGGTCGCGGGCCAGTGCCACCCCACCGCCGAACAGCAGTGGGGCAGCACTGAGCGCGGCGGCCGCGCGCAGGACGGACTTGCGGCTGATCCGGCCGTCGTGGCCGGTGGGAGGTGCTCCGGAAGGGTCTTCGGTCGCGGACATGCGCCGACTCCTTGCGTGTGGGGGGAGGGAGGTTCGGCCCTTGCCGCGATGGGGGGCCGGCCGTGAAGGCACGGCGAACCATGGCAAGGACCCGGGCCGGCATCTCGCCCCGGGGTGCGGGGCGGACCGCCTGCGGCCACCTTATGGGCCCTCCGGGGCGACATCGATGGACTCGATCCGGGGATCGTCGTGATTTCCACCGGTCGCGGTCCGGAACTCCCCGGGGGCCATCCCGGTCTCCCTCCGGAAGAACCGGGAGAAGTACGCAGGGTCGCCGATCCCGACCTCCGCGGCCACTTGACGTACGGTCAACTGTGTTCCGCGCAGCAGGCGTTTGGCCTCCAGGGTCTGCTGCTGGCGGATCAACTCGCCGGGAGTCCGGCCGGTGGCATGCCGCACCAGAGTCTGCAAATGGCCCTGGGATAGCCCGAGTTCCTGTGCGTACGAGCCGACAGATCGCCGGGTGCCGCCGGGCAGGCCGATCAGTCGGGTGAAGTCGGCGGCCAGCTCCGCGGCCCTGCCGCGGGCTGCCACGGCCCGGCCCGGGGCGCAGGCCCGCAGCGCGCGGAGGATCAGGATGTGCAGGCTGGCGCGCAGCACCCCCAGGTATCCCGCCTGGAGCTCCCGGTACTCGCGCCCCATCTCAGCCAGCAGTGCGGCGATCGGCCCGGCCTGGTCGCCGGGTGCGTGCCCGGGCCGAGTGGCCAGCGTGCGCAGCGCGGCCGCGTCCTGCGGATGGGAGAGCAGGAAGTCCTCGTTGAAGAGCACCACATGGCCGACGAGTCCCTCCGCATCGGCCCATCGGTGCACCTGGCCGGGGGTGACGACGCACAATTCCGGTGGCTCCACCGGCTTGTGGGCCAAGTCCAGGACGTGGGCACCGCTGCCGCCGGTGACGTAGACGATCTCGTAGAAGGTGTGCCGGTGCGGGAAGGCCGCCCGGGAGAGCGTGCCGATGGTGTCGAAGGTGCCGATGGCGAAGGGCAGCAGGCGCGGCAGGGGGACCTCTAAGCGGTGCAGCGGGAGGTCGAGGAGGCGGGTGCTCTGTGGCTCGTCCATCGCAGCAGTCTGTAACCACACTCCCTACAGGTCCAGACCAATCACGGGAAATCCAGGCCTGCCCGAAAGGCTCCGTCCGGTAAGGAACCGCGGAAGGCCCTCGACTATCTGCGGCCCGGCGACACTCCATGTGCGGTCGCGGTGAAGGACGGCCACCCGGCATGACCCTGCTCAGACCACGCTCCGCAGGCGGAGTTCCAGGTCGCGCAGGTCTTTGGCGAGGGAGGAGCGGACCTTCCTGGCCATCAGGGGCGCGGCCAGGCGGTAGTAGCCTCCCCCGCCGCCCCGGACCCGGATGCGGGCGAGCGTCCCGTCCGGGTGCGGCACGAAAGTGTAGGTGACGTGCATCGACATCGGGCCGGCGACCGACACCATGTCCAGTAGGTGCTCCGGGACGTGACGGGCAACGCGCAGCACGTAGTCGATGCGCTTGCCGAGGAAGTACGCGGTACGGGTGACCTCGGCGCCGACGCCGAAGCCGCCGCCGTCCGCTTCCCGGGTCAGTGCCGCCTCACGGATGCCCTGCGTCCATTCGGCGTCGTGGCGCCAGTCCATGGCGTACGCCGCCACCTCGGCGGGCGGGAGCGGGATGATCCGTTCCGCCGTCACGTCGATCGTCATGGCCGGGCCGCCGTTCAGAGGGTGAAGAAGGGCTGCGGGGTGCCCGTCTCGACGTACTGCTTCAGCCGGGTCATCAGCTGCCCCCAGGTGCCGGCGCTGTGGGCGAGGGCGGGGTCGTTCTCCGCGAAGCCGGTGTGGCGGAAGTCCACTCGGGTGCCGGCTTCGGCCGGGGTGTCGGTGAGCTGCCAGGTGATGACGGTGCCCGTCCAGTGGGGCGGGAAGGCGCCGACGGAGGTCCACGCGACCTCTTCCTGGTCCGCGCGGTCCCTGCGGAGCTGGAAGGGCTCGGGGATCTGCGGGAAGTCGAAGAAGAGGATCTCGTCCTTGCGGTCCACCCCGGTGGTCCACCAGCCGGTGAGGCCCTCGTGGGTGTCCAGCGCCTCGTAGACCTTCGTACGGTCGGCGTCGATGTCGGTCTGGAAGGTGATCTCGGACATGGGTGCTGCTCCTGTTGCGAGTGGGGGTGGCGCTCGGTGCGCCGTCGCTTTAGCCAAGACTAAAATGACTCCCCTCTCGATCGCAAGCTGAAGCGGCGACTAAAATGACAACCATGGATGCGGTACGAGCGGTCGCCGAGCCCAGACGGCGCGAGATCCTGCGCCTGGTCTGGGACGCGGAGCTGTCGGCGGGCGAGATCGCCGAGCGGTTCGACGTCACCTTCGGCGCGGTCTCCCAGCACCTCAAGGTGCTGCGGGACTGCGGGCTGGTTACGCTGCGCCAGGACGGCAAGAAGCGTTTCTACCGCGCCGACCGCGAGGGCATGGGCCCGCTGGCCGACTACTTGCAGTCCATGTGGGCCACCAAGCTCGACACCCTCGCCGCACTCGCCGAGGCTGCCGAGCGGAGTGAGAAGTCCGAAGGGACCGTGCAGTGAACACAGACGTAGTCACGCTGGAGCGGCACATCGCCGCCCGCCCCGAGACGGTGTTCTCCTTCTTCACCGAGCGCGACAAGTGGCTCGCCTGGATGGGCAAGGACGGCGAGTTCACCTTCGAGCCCGGCGGCTCCTACCGGACCAACGTCAGTGGCGACAACGTCGCCGAGGGGCAGTTCGTCGAGATCGACCCGCCGAAGCGGATCGTCTTCACCTGGGGCTGGGCCGAGGGAGGGATGCCCGTACCCGCCGGCTCCTCCACCGTGGAGATCACCCTCGAACCGGTCGGCGAGGGCACCCTCCTGCGCCTGGCCCATCGCGGCCTGCCCTCCCCCGAGGCCTGCGCCGCCCACGCCGAGGGCTGGACCCACTACCTCCGCCGCCTGGTGGTCTGGGCGGAAGGCGGCGACCCGGGCCCCGACGACTGGATGTGAGCCGTGGCCCGCTGCCGGCTACCGGTGCGTACGTAAGCGCGCTCACATACGGGTAGCCGCGCCGCCTCCTATCGTCGGCCTCACAAGCCGAACGCAGGAGCAGCAGGAGGAGGCGGTCACCATGGCCACCACGTTGCAGGTCTCCCCGGGCACGGCCGTCATCCCGGTCCACGCGGCCTGGGGTGCCGCGGCCGGTCTGGTCGGCGGCGTCGGGATGGGCATCTGGATGTCGGTGTCCCGACCCATGATGGACACGGCGATGATCACGATGGTCGCCGGGCTTCTCGGCAGCACCAACGCCTTCGCGGGCTGGCTCATCCACCTGTCCATCGCGGTCTTCGCCGGCATCACCTTCGGCGCGCTGATCGGGCGGTTCGCCCGGAGCCCCGCACCCGCCGCCGTCCTGGGCCTCGCCTACGGCGCGGTGTGGTGGACCCTGGGCGCCCTGTGGATCATGCCGGCCAACATGGGCATGCCGGTCTTCGACTGGAACGACGTCAGCGCCTCCAGCCTCGGTGCACACCTCGTCTACGGGCTACTGGCCGGGCTGACCTTCGCCGCGATCTCCCGTACGGCGGGCGGGCAGCGCAGCGGTACGGCCCGAGGATGAAGCCCGCACCGCCCATGCCGCGCCGCCTCCCCGACCGCAGTGGCCCGGTGCCCTACTGTCTGGCCGACAGCGCGTACGCGCTGGGCAGCCCGGCGTGGGGCGCCGCACCCCCGCCCTGGGCGCCAGGACGACGCGAGGGGACACACGCGATGGCCGGAAACGACGAGGCGGACGACGCGGACCGGACCTGGTGCCTGGCCGAGGTCGACATCTTCCGCGACCTCTCCGAGCAGGAGATGGCCGCCATCGCCACCGCGGCCCCCATGAAGTCGTACGTCGCGGGCCAGATCCTCTACGCCCCGACCCAGCCCAGCGAAGTCCTGTTCATCCTCAAACAGGGCCGGGTCCGTATCTTCCGGGTCTCCGCCGACGGCAGGGCCCTCACCACGGCCATCATCACCCCGGGCACGATCTTCGGGGAGATGGTGCTGCTGGGACAGCACATGTACGACAGTTACGCCGAGGCCCTCGACGACGTCACGGTGTGCGTGATGAGCCGGGCCGACGTGCGCCGGCTGCTGCTGACCGACGCGCGCATCGCGGCCCGCATCACCGAGATCCTCGGCCGCCGCCTGGCCGACCTGGAACAACGTCTGTCCGACAGCGTGTTCAAGAGCGTGGCCCAGCGGATCGCGACCACCCTGACGATACTGGCGGGTGCCCAGCCCCCGGCGAGCCCGCTGCGCCCCGGCGGCCGACACCCCCAGATCGCGCTCACCCACGAGCAGCTCGCCGCGCTCGCCGGCACCTCGCGCGAGACCTGCACCAAGGTGCTGCACGAGTATGTCGACCATGGCCTGCTCCGACTCGCCCGTGGCCGCGTGACCGTGCTCGACACCGAACGGCTGCGCGACGCGGCGGGCTGACGTCACCAAACCGTAAGGCCGTCACCGCCCACGCTGCGCGAAGACAGTCCTACAGTCATTCTCGGCCCCGTCCCGAACACACAGGAGTCGACATGCGCCCCCGCACCCTCGCCCCGGCCATACTCGCCGCCGCCCTGCTCGCCGCCACCGGGTGCGCCGCGGACGACGGCCCGGCCGCGGGCACGGGCGCAGACGCAGCGCCGTCGACCGCATCAGCGCCCGCACCGTCGCCCGCGCCTTCGGACCCGGGCAAGTCCGGCGCCGCCGGTGCCCAGGTCCCCGCCGTACTGGACTTCACCGCCACCACCGTGGACGGCAAGCCGTTCGACGCCACGGCGCTCGCGGGCAAGCCCACCGTGCTGTGGTTCTGGGCCCCCTGGTGCCCCAAGTGCAAGGCCCAGGCCGCCGAGACCGCGAAGGTCGCCGCCGACTACACCGGCAAGGCCAACGTCGTCGGCGTCGCCGGCCTGGACAAGAACACCGCGATGAAGGACTTCGTCACCGACACCGGGACCGGCGGCTTCCCTCAGCTGTCCGATGAGAAGGGCGAGGTCTGGAAGCGGTTCAAGGTCACCGAGCAGAGCCGCTACGTCATCCTCGACAAGGACGGCAAGACCGTCTTCGAAGGCGTCCTGCCCGCAGGCAAGGGGCTGACCGAGAAGGTCGCCGGGCTGACCGGCTGAGCGACCATGTCCGACCTGCCCCTCGCCCTCGCGCTCACCGCGGGGATCCTCGCGGCCGTCAACCCGTGCGGCTTCGCCCTGCTCCCCGCCTACCTGTCCCTGCTCGTCCTCGGTGACGACTCCCCCACCCGTACGGTCGCCATCGGCCGCGCCCTGACCGCCACCGCCTCCATCACCATCGGCTTCGCCGCCCTCTTCGGCATATTCGGCCTGGCGATCCAGCCCGTGGCGGGCCAAGTCCAGGAACACCTGCCCTGGTTCACCATCGCCTTCGGCATCCTCATGGCCGCCGCCGGAGTCTGGCTGCTAGCCGGCCGCCAACTACCCACCCTGGCACCGAAACTCCGCCGGGCCCCCGCCCTCACCCGCTCGATCCCCTCCATGGCACTGTTCGGAATGGCCTACGCCACCGCCTCCCTGGGCTGCACCATCGCACCGTTCCTCGCCATCGTGATCTCCGCCTTCCGCAGCGGATCCCCCGCCGAGGGCGTCCTCCTCTTCGCCGCGTACGCCCTCGGCATGGGCCTGATCGTCGGCATCGCGTCCCTGACCGTCGCCCTCACCCGCACCACCGCCGTCCCCCACCTGCGCCGCGCCGGCGCCCTCGCGCCCCGCATCGGCGGCGGACTGCTCCTGGCCGTCGGCGGGTACGTCGCGTACTACGGCTCGTACGAGATCCGCATCCAGAGCGACCCCGCCACCCAGGACCCAGTCATCGACGCCGCCGGAGCCGTCCAACGCGCGATCGCCGACCTGCTCGACTCCATCGGACCAGTGACCCTGGCCGCTCTGTTCGCAGCCCTGCTGATCGGCGCCGCCGCGCTGTCGAGGATCAGAGGGCGGCGCGGGAGTACGGCGTCACGAGCGGCCATTCGACGTCGACGTCGAGCGCCTCGTTGACGTAGTCGGTCCTTCGCAGATCGGGGCTACCGCCATGGTGCTCGTCGCTGTCTTCGTGTGGCCTTGCTGATCACGGTCCTGCTCTCCGGGCTCGCCGCCCGTACCGTCCTGTCGCACCCCGGCAGCCCTGCCTCCGGTCGTGCACCACTCGGTTCGGGGCGCAACATGGAAGGAAACCCCCGACCGGCGCGTGCCAGCGGGCGCCGCTGAGGAGAGAGCCGTCACGGATGGGTGCAGACGAGCCGCTCCCGGACGAGGAGCGGGAGCGCCGGGCGGGGCCGTCGCCGCCGGGAGGGCTGCTCGACCTGCTCAGTGTGGCCGCGGTCGTGCTGGACACGCGCGGGCGGATCGTGTTCTGGAGCCCGCAGGCCGATGACGTGTTCGGCTACACGGCCCGGGAGGCTCTGGGGCAGTACGCGGCACACCTGCTGGTCCACGAAGAGCACCAGGACCTGGTGACCAATCTGTTTGCCGAGGTGATGGCCACCGGGGCGAGCTGGGCCGGCGCGTTCCCCATCCGGCACAAGGACGGCAGTACCCGCCTGGTGGAGTTCCGCAACATGCGGTTGCTGGACGACCTCGGAGGCGTCTACGCCCTGGGCATCGCCGCCGACCAGAACACGCTGCAGCGGGTGGAGACGGATCTAGCCCTGTCCCAGCGCCTGGTGTCACAGGCTCCCATCGGCATCGCGCTGCTGGACACCAGCCTGCGCTACCTGCTGGTCAACCCCGCCCTGGAGCGCATCAACGGCATCCCCGCCACCGATCACATCGGCCGCCGCCCCCACGACATCCTGCCTTTCCTCGACATGGACAGCATCGAGTCCGCGCTGCGCCAGGTCCTGATCACCGGCGCGCCTCTGATCGACCAGTACACCGTCGGCCGCACCCTCGCCGACCCCGAGCACGATCACGCCTGGTCGGTGTCGTACTACCGGGTCGAAGGGTCCAGCGGCCGGGTGATCGGTGTGGCGATCTCCGTCGTCGACGTCAGCGAACGCCATCAGGCCTCGACCGAGGCGGACCGGGCCCGGCGCCGTCTGGCCATGATCGCCGAGGCCTCCGCCCGCGTCGGCACCACCCTGGAAGTGGAGAAGACCGCCCACGAGCTGGCTCAGGTCGCCATCCCCGACCTGGCCGACCTCGCGGCCGTGGACGTCCTGGACGCCGTACTGGCCTTCCGCCGCACCACCGCGACCCACGACGGGCCGGAGGTATTCCGCGCACTCGCCGTGGCCGCCGCCTACCCGACCGAGGCCACCGCGGCCGCGGACAAGGTCGGCGACCTCTCGGCGTACGGGGCGGACCGGCTGATCACAAGGTGCGTCCACACCGGGCAGCCGGTGCTCGTCGCCCGCGTCGGCGACGAAGACCTTCTCCGCATCGCCCGTGACACCGATGCCGCCGAATCGTTGGCGCGGGCGGGCGTGCACTCCTACCTCGCGGTGCCGCTGATCGCCCACAACGAGGTCCTCGGCGCCTTCGACCTGCTGCGCGCCCGCAACCCACTCCCGTTCGACGAAGACGACGTGATCCTCGCCGGGGAACTGGCCGCCCGCGCTGCCATCGCCATCGACAATGCCCGCTGGCACCAAAGCGTCCGCAACACCGCCGAAACGCTCCAGCGAAGCCTCCTGCCCGGCCACCCGCCCCCGACCTACGGCCTGGACATCGCCTCCCTCTACCAGGCCGCCCAGGCATTCCAAGAGGTCGGAGGCGACTGGTACGACGTCATCCCCCTCATCGGCGACAGGACCGCCCTGGTCATCGGCGACGTCATGGGCAACGGCATCGACGCCGCTGCCACCATGGGCCGCCTGCGCACCGCAACCTGCGCCTTCGCCGACCTCGACCTGGACCCCGACCAGGTCCTCCAGCACCTCGACAAGATCACCCGCGGACTCGAGCACTACATCGCCACCTGCATCTACGCCGTCTACGACCCCCACGGCCACCAATGCCGCATCGCCAACGCCGGACACCTCCCGCCCGTCCTCGCCGCAGCCGGCCAACACCCCCGACTGCTCGACCTGCCCACCGGCGCGCCGCTGGGCGTCGGCGGCGTCCCGTTCCACACCACCGACTTCGACCTGAACCCCGGTGACCGGCTCGTCCTCTACACCGACGGCCTCGTCGAAACCCGCCACCATCCCATCGACGAACGCCTGGACACCCTCCTTCAGACCCTGGATGGACCCCGCCGGCACCTGGACGACACCTGCCAGTGGCTCCTGCACTGCCTCAGGCAGCCCGACGACCACGACGACGTCGCTCTCCTCATCGCACAAGCCAGGCGCACCACCTGAGGGACCTCGCCCTGCTCCCCCTCGCATCGCGGCGGTAGCCTTCCGCCATGGGCCCGATGATCCGCGCCGCCAGCCTGCGCGGCTTCGTGCCCCTCGTCGAGCGGCTCGGCGGCGACCCGGACCGGCTGCTCGCCCGGTTCGGGATCCCGCGGAAGGTGCTGGACTCCGACGAGGGCATCATCCCCATCACGGCCAACGACCTCGTGCTCGACGCGGCGGCCGCGGAGATCGGCTGCACGGACCTCGGCCTGCGCCTGGCGGAGACGCAGGACCTGACGATCCTCGGCCCGCTGGCGTTGGCGATCGAGTCGTCGTCGACCGTCGCCGAGGCGCTCGGCTGCGTGTCGAAGTACATGTTCGTGCACAGCCCGGCGCTGAGCATCGGGGTCGAGGACGACCCTCGCGGGCGCCGCGAGGTGGTCGCCCTGACGTACCGGAAGGAGCTGCACGAGTCGCCGTACTCCCCGCAGGCGATGGAGCTCGGGCTCGGGCTCTTCCACCGGGTCGCGTGGGCGCTGGTCGGCGGCACGATGGGTCTTCGGTCCGTGGAGATCCCGCACCAGCCCCTCTCTCCCGTCCGCCGCTACACCGACTTCTTCGGCGCCGACGTGACCTTCGGCCGCCCGACAGCGGCGCTTCGGGTGGAACGGCGCCTCCTCGACGAGAGCTTCGCCACCGCCAACGAGGCGATCCGGCACCTGGCCGTGGCGCACCTCGCCGGCCATTACGCGGACCCCCGGCTCAAGGTGTCCACGCATGTCCGGCGCGCCCTGTCCGAGAGCCTGGGCACCAGCCCTCCGGCCATCACCAACATCGCGCGCCTCCTCCCCGTACACCCGCGGACGCTGCAGAGGCAACTGGCCGCCGAGGGCACCTCGTTCGACGAGGTCCTCGACGAGGTGAGGCGCGACGCGGCGCACCGCTTCATCACTACGACCGACCTCCCGCTGGGCCAGGTCGCGGCGCTCGTCGGGTTCACCGAGCAGTCCACGCTCAGCCATGCCGTACGGCGCTGGTACGGCGCCAGTCCGCGCGAGCTGCGCCGTGCGGCACGGCATCGCACCGGTCGACCGGAGCTGTCGCGCTGAAACAAGTCCGCGCCCGGGCTCGGCTTCATCCTGAGGGGACCAGCAACCTACGAGGAGCGACTCATGGTGCAGCAGGCGCAGCGGACCGGTGCTGACCTCACAGTGATCGGCGCCCGCTCGATCCCCGAGTTCGACGGCGTGCACGACGTGTGGCCGCGTGGCGAGCGGCTCGCGGCGGTGCGGCAGGCCGCGGCGGCGTACAAGGAGCGCTTCAAAGCGCAGGGCCGGGTCCGTGCGGTGAAGTCGGTGGACATCGCGGCGGCACCGTACCCGGTCGACTACGCCTTCCACGGCGCGGTATCGGTGCCCACGCTGCCGCTGATCTCGATGATCAACCGCATGATCGTCGTCCAGTACGACGACTGGAACGGCACCCCGCGCACGCTGGTGTTCGAGCCGACAGTACCGGAAGGCTCCGCGAAGGCGCCGTACTACCGGAACCTGCGGAGACTCATGAACAAGGTGCCCGGCGGCAAACTGATCGAGAAGGTCGTCCTCACGTACTACAACGAGCCCGGCGACGTGCTCGCGAAGGTCGGACTGACCGCCGACGACATCGACTTCTGCACCTTCGACCACCTCCACGTGCAGGACCCGCGGATGATCCTCGGATCCACCGAGGTCATCGAAGGCGAGTCCACGCCACGCCGGCCGCTGTTCGGCGACGCGAAGATGCTCGTGCACAGCCGCGAGCTCGCGACCCTGCAGTCTCTGCATCCGATGCAGTGGGCGTGGTACGTCGACGGCGGTCTCGGCGGCGTGGACCCGGCCAAGTTCGTGACGTTCGACGGCGACATCGAGCTCGGTGCCGGCATCGCGCTGCTGTGGACGCCCGGCCACACCGACGGCAACCACTCACTGGTGATCAACACCCCGGACGGCGTCTGGGTCTCGTCGGAGAACGGCATCTCCCTGGACAACTGGCAGCCGGAGCTGTCGAGGATCCCGGGCGTGCGCAAGTACCACGAGCGTTTCGGCCGCGAGATCTGCCCGAACGCCAACACCCTTGAGGACTCCCTCGACCAGTACGACTCGATGGTCAAGGAGAAGACGCTGGCCGACCCCTGCAAGGAAGATCCGCGCTGGCTCCAGATCCTGCCCTCGACCGAGCTCGCCCCGTCGAAGCGGTTCTGGCCGGTCGTCCCGACCTACGTCCACGGCGAGATCAAGGCCGGGCTGCGATGACCGGCTCCCCCGCCGGTGCGGTGGTCACCGGCGCCGGCCGCGGCCTGGGCAAGCAGATAGCCCGCCTCCTCGTCGAGCGGGGCCACCAGGTCCTCGTCACCGACGTGGACGCGGCGTCCGCGCAGGCCACGGCCGACGAACTCGGCCGCGGTACCACCGCCCTGGCGGTCGACGTCCGCGACCAGGCCCAGATGGAGGCGGCCCGGGACGCGATCCTGGGCCGAGCGGGGCGTCTGGACGTGTGGGTGAACAACGCCGGCGTGCTGGTCACCGGCCCGGCCTGGGAGCAGGGCGAGGCGACCCGCCGGCTGATGATCGAGGTCAACGCCCTCGGCACGATCAACGGCACCGTCACCGCTGTCGACACCATGCGCCGCAGCGGCGGCGGCCACGTGGTCAACATCGTCTCCCTGGCGGGCCTGACTGCGGTGGCCGGCGAGGCCGTCTACGCGGCGTCCAAGCACGCGGCGATCGGCTTCAGCCTGAGCACGATGGCCGACCTCAAACTCGCCGGTATCAAGGACATCGACATCTCGTGCATCTGCCCGGACGGTATCTGGACCCCGATGCTGCACGACAAGCTCGACGACCCGGGCTCGGCACTGTCCTTCTCCGGGAAACTGCTCCAGCCCCACGAGGTCGTCGAGGCAGTCCGCAAGGTGCTCGACAAACCCCGACTGGTCACCGCCGTCCCCGGCTGGCGCGGGCTCGTCGCCCGGTTCGCGGACGTGGTGCCCCAACTCGGCCTCACCGCCGTGCCGTTCGCGGTCTCCCAGGGGCGCCGTACCCAGAAGAAGCTCCTGTCCAAGGGCGGCACACCCGGACCGACCCCCACCTGAGGCGACCGCCCTGGACAGATCCCTTGTTGGGCCAGAACCCCATCGCCCGTTCCGCCTGCGCCGTGATCGTCCACGACGGATTGACTCCGAGATGGGCGGAGACCGCGGAACCGTCGACCATCTAGATGCCCAGGTAGCCGTAGGGGCGGTGGCAGGGGTCGATCACGCCGTGCTCGGTGTCCCCTCCGATCCGACAGCCACCGAGGAAGCAGGCGGTGAGTGGGTCCAGCAGCTCGCCCAGGTTGCTGCCGGGGAAACCGTCGATTCGTTCGGCGAGCAGCCGGTTGGCCTCGGCCCCTGCGGGGATGTACAGCCGGCCGTTCGTGTTCTCGTTCGTACCACGCTGGCAGGGCCTTGTGGGTCGGCGAAGTAGACCTCCAGGCCGGTGTCGATGCGGAGTTGGGGCGTGCTGGGCCCTCTCCGCGCCCTAGTGCTCCAGCTGTAGATCGTGACGCTCACCGCCGCTCTGCTGCCGGTCTGGCTGACGGCGGGCGGAGCGGGTGTACGCCGCCGAGCCGGAGGATCTGCTGGAGGTGGTGTCCGAGGTACCGGCGGAGGTACGGACGCTGCTACTCGTCGGCCACAACCCGGGCCTGGAGGAGCTGGCCGTCAGTCTCGCCAGGAGGCCGTGGACTCGACGGAGGCCGACGGAATCGAGCGCCTGTCGGAGAAGTTCCCGACGTCCGGCATCGCGGTGCTCGCCTGCCCCGGTCCCTGGCAGGAGCTCGCGCCCGGGCTCGGCCCGGCTGACCGACTTCGCCGTCCCCGGGGCGCCGCCCGCTGACGTACGCCGCATGCCCGGCCGGCCGCACCGGCATCCGTCTGCACTAGCCTGCTCCGGCCGCCGGGCGGGTATCCGTCTCCCGTGATCACGATCGGGGTCGAGGAAGAGTTCCTGCTGCTCGACGCCGCCACGGGCCTCCCCGTGCTGCTCCCGGCGAAGGTCTCCACGGCGGCGGGCTTGTGGCCCGGGGTAAGACAGGCGGAGTGGATCCCGCTCTGCCTGGATCGCCGTGGTGTCGCGTCCTGTCGATCGAGACACTGCACCGTCGCAGTCACTCCGGAAGGCTTTCCGCTTTGGCCCTGGACCCATCAATCGCCGCGCTGCTCGAGCAGGCCTCCGCGGTCCCGAGAGGGCCCATCATCACCGCCGATCCCACGAACCTTCGAGAAGCGGAGCGCAACTCGAATGCCATGGTGACGCCGGGGACGCCGGTCGGCGTCGGATCCGTGGCGGACGACACCGTCCCGGGTCCTGCCGGTTCCGTACCCGTGCGGGTCTACCGGCCTGCCGGCAACGGGCCTGCCGCGACCGTCGTCTTCTTTCACGGCGGCGGGTGGATCGTGGGAGACCTCGACACCCACGACCATGTAGCCCGCCGCCTCTGCCGCGACCTGGAGGCCGTAATGATCGCCGTGCACTACCGGCGGCTTCCCGAGCACAGCTTCCCCGCCGCGTTCGAGGACTGTCTTGCCGTGGCCCGGTGGGCGGCCAGCCGCATCGGTCGGTACGGCGGCCTTCGCGACCGGCTGGCCGTCGCGGGCGACAGCGCCGGCGCAGCCCTCGCCGCCTCCGTCGCCCTGGCCTTCCGCGACGCCGGGGAACCGCTCGCAGCCCAACTGCTCGCCTACCCTGCCACGGACCGCACCCTGGGCGGCTACCCCTCGTACACCGAGAACGGGGAAGGCTACCTGCTCACGTTCCAGGACCTCCGTGACCTCACAGCGATCCTCCTCGACGGCGACGCCTCCGTGGCCACCGACTTCCGGGCCTCCCCGCTGCACGCGGCGAGCCACAGGGGGCTCGCCCCCGCCGTCATCGCCACCGCCGCCTACGACCCGCTCCGCGACGAGGGCCTGGCCTACGCCCGCGCGCTGCAGGACGCCGGAGTGGACGTCTTCGTCCGCACCTACGACGGCCTGGTCCACGGCTTCCTCAACATGTTCGCCGTCTCACAGAGCGCGGAGACGGCAGTCGCCGAAATGATCAAGGAATTCGAGGCCCGCCTCCGATGAGCAGCGACGACAAAAGCGCGAGCGATCGCGACGACTTCCTGGCCTGGGTCAACACCGCTCTGTACGAGGCGGAGCTCGCGCTGCACAACGGCAACGCGGCGCCCCGCCGGGCTCTCTGGTCGCGCAACGAGCCCGTCAGCGTCCTGGGCGCATGGCGCAACGCCAACGGCCAGCAGGAACTCGACAAGCTCTTCACCGCACTCGGCAAGAGCTTCTCCGACTGCACCTCGTACACGTTCGAATTGCAGGCGTACGACGTTGTGGGCGACATGGCCTACACGGCCGGCTTCGAACACACCTCCGTCTCTGTCGACGGACATCCGCGCACGTACACGTTGCGGGCCACCCAGGTGTACCGCCGCGAGGATGGCAAGTGGCGGGTGGCCCATCGCCACGGCGACACCGCTACCGAGTGAGGGCGTCACATGCCGGGGTGCCGCACTCGACTCCGGGACCAGAGTGTCCGTCCGGAGGTCACGAAGCACCGCTGAGCGGAAACCCGACCTGCGCACAAATGGCACATGCAGCCCATACCCCATTGCTACTTCTGAGTACCCATACGGTCATGTAGCGTCCGGAACCGCTTGATCCGTTTCGGTGTTCCCGACCCCCGATGAGGACTCATGATCGCCACATGCGACGCTCCGATCGCCGCCGTCCTGAGACGACGATTCACTGAGGACGCCGCCCCTCGCGCGCTTCGGGGGCCTGGCACCATGAGCGCTGCCGCCCTGCCGTCCGACGGGAGACCATCTCGGACAACGGACGGAGGAGCACTGGTCCTTTGAGATTCCGGATCAATCGCTCGGGCAGTTCGTTCACGCCTCCGTACGGGGAGTGGCGCCTGCCGGAGCCGGCCGCACCCGCTCCCGCTCCGGCCGTCCAGACCGTGGAGCCGGAGGCCGTCGAAGCGCCTCTGTCGCCCCACGAGATATCCCTCATACGCGCCTCCGTCTCGGTGGTCGAGCCACTCGCCACAGAGATGACGGTCTACTTCTACGCGATCCTGTTCGCCCGCTACCCCGAGGTCCGCCCCATGTTCCCGCCGGGAATGGACGCCCAGCGCGGCCGGCTGCTGCGCTCGCTGCTGCGCATCGTGGACCTGGTCGACGACCCGCAGAGCCTGGTCCGATTCTGCGGACACCTCGGACGCGATCACCGCAAGTTCGGCACGCTCAGCGCGCACTTCCCCGCCGTGGGCGAATGCCTCCTCGCCTCCCTTGCCCGCTACGCCGGCCCCGCCTGGACCGAGGAAATCGCCGCCGCCTGGACGAAGGCCTACGGCGTGGTCGCCCAGGTCATGATCAGTGCCGCCGAGGAAGACGAGGCGCTACGGCCCGCCGTGTGGCCCGCCACGGTGGTGCACCGCGTCTCGCGGGGACACGGCATCGCCGAGATCACGGTCAGCCCCCATCTGCCCTACGAGTACGCCGCCGGGCAGTACGTGAGCCTGGAGACCCCCTGGGGGCCGAAGCAATGGCGCTACTACTCGCCCGCCAACGCGCCCCGTGAGGACGGCACTCTCACCTTCCACGTGCGCGCGGTGCCTGGCGGCACAGTCAGTACCGCGCTGGTGTACCAGGCGGCGGTGGGCAGCGTGATCCAACTGGGTCCCCCGATGGGAGACATGGTCCTGGACACCGCCTCCTACAGCGACCTGCTCTTCGTGGCGGGCGGCACCGGCCTCGCCCCGATCCGCGCGCTCGTCGAAGAGGTCGCCCGCCGCGGCGATCGCCACCAGGTCGACCTCTTCCTCGGCGCCCGTACCGGCGACGAGCTGTACGGGGTCGACGACATGCTCAGGATGTCCCAGCGGCACCACTGGCTGACCATCAGGGGCGCGGTCTCCCACGAGTACATCCCCGGACTCCGCGGGTCACTGCCTGATGTGCTGGCCGAGTTCGGACCGTGGCACCACCACGACGCCTATCTCAGCGGCCCGACCCAGATGGTCGTCTCCGCCACCGAGACACTCGCGCGGGGCGGCACGCCACCCGACCGCATCCATCACGACCCGTTCGAGACGCCCGTCCTGTCCCTTCCCTGAGCCACGCGCTCACCCGTCCGCCAGGAGAACGCGCCCCGTGGCGATACCCCCGCAGCCTTTCGGATCAGCAGGCGAACACCTGCTGCAGCAGCAACTGGGCACCGCCGACCGCGCCGCCCGGTTCTACGACCAACAAGTACGCCCGCACCTCACACCCGAGATGCGCGACTTCATCGGCCGCCAGGCCATGGTGTTCCTCGCCACGGCCGACTCCCGGGGAGAATGCGACGCCAGCTTTCGTGCCGGCCCCCCGGGATTCGTCCACGTCATCGACGACCACACGCTCGCCTACCCCGAATTCCGCGGGAACGGTGTCCTCGCCAGCGCGGGCAACATGACGGAGAACCCCCATCTCGGCATGCTGTTCGTGGACTTCACCCACCACCACGTGGGGCTGCACGTCAACGGGGTGGCCCGGCTCTACACCGACGCGGGCCTGCGCTCCCGCCACCCCGGCCTGCCCACCGACCTCGCGCCGGGGCGGAGTCCAGAGATGTGGGTCCATCTGGGCATCGAAGAGGCCTACATCCACTGCTCCAAGTACATACCCCACCTGGCACCGGCCCCCCGTCCCACCAGCCTTGACGCCATGCGCCCCAAGGACTCGAACTACTTCACCGGACTCCGTACGCCGGGATGAGGACGACGAGTATCTTCGTGAGCCAGTCGGACACGTGCAGCACGACAGAATTCGCCAATGGGCCAAGGCGCCGAACCAGCCGGTCGCCAGGTCACATGCGCCGATGCTGCCGCCCCTAGCTTCGTCCAGGCGGGCTAGACGGTTGACCGTCAGGACCGTCAGGGGGAGGAGCGCGGCGGACGCGGGCGAGGACGAGTACCGTGTCATCGGCCGGCGGGGCGGGCAACAGGCTCGCGAGAATGCGGTCCGCCATGGCTTCCAACGACCCCGAGGCTCTGCCCAGTTCGGCGCGCAAGGCTGCCAGGCCCGCCTCGATGTCCCGGCCGCGCGCCTCGATGAGGCCGTCGGTGTACAGCGCGAGGATCGCGTTCCCGGGGAGTTCGATCTCGGTCGTCCGGAAGGGGAACCCGCCGACGCCGAGAGGGACTCCCAGGACTTCATCGATGGTCTCGACCGTGCCATCCGGCCTGAGCAGCAGGGGCGGGGGATGGCCGGCACTGGCGACGCGGGCGCGTCCGCTCGTCGGATCGTAGACGATGTACAGACACGTAGCCAGCTCGATGCCCGCCTCCTGAGCGCACGCGTCGAGCTCGGCGAGCAGGTCGGCAGGCTCGCTGTCGTGCCTGGCCAGAGCCTTGGTCGTGATGCGAAGCCGACCCATGGCGGCGGCGGCCGACACCCCGTGCCCCATCACGTCGCCCACCACGAGAACGACCCGGCCGTCGGGCAGGTTGATCACGTCGTACCAGTCGCCGCCGACCTCGGTGATCCGCCCTCCGGGCACGTACCGGTGGGCTACTTCCACGTACGGGCTGGCCGCCAGCACGCTGGGGAGCAAGGCTCGCTGCAGTGTGAGTGCGATGTCCTGAACACTGCTGTACAGGCGGGCATTGTCCAGACAGATCGCAGCACGTGAGGCGAGCTCACCGGCAAGGCTGACATCCTCCCGGGTGAAAGCCGGCCGGTCGGCGGACCGGCCGAACATGGCGATTCCCTGGACGGTGCCCCTGGCGATGAGCGGGGCGACGAGTACACAGGCCAACCCGCTCTCGGCCAGGAGCCGGGCGCGCGACTCGATGAGGACGGTCCGGGCCAGGAACTCCTCGTTCACCACTGCTGAGATGGCACGACCGGTCCGCAGCATGTCGTGGATGACGGAGCCGGGCGGATACCGCACCGTCTCCACCCCGCTCACGAGTTCGGTGGCCGGAGGGGGCAGGATCGTCCCGAAGGCGATCCGGCGGGTGATCAGCGGCCGCCCCGGGTCGAAGACCTCTGCCTCGTCCATCCACTCCACGAGTTCGACCACTGCGCCGTCGCAGAAATCCGGCATCGACGCGTCGACGAGCTCCTGAGCCGTGCGAACCACGTCCAATGTGGTCCCGATACGCGTGGAGGCCCCGTCCAGCAGCGCCAGCCGTCGGCGGCCGGCAGTGGCTTCGAGAATGGCCTGCTCCCGATCCGTCACATCGACCATCAGCCCACCCACTCCCGGGCGCGAGCCGACTGCCTGGCTCAGGGGGAAGAAGCTCACCGACCGCACTTGATCACGGTCCGGATGCCCCCGCGGGCGCATACCCACCAGCATCCCCACGACCGGCGCTCCACCCCGGGAGACAGCGCGGAGCATGCGCTGATACTCGCCACCGTCGGACATGATCATGATTTCGTCCATGTGCCGCCCGATGTGCTCCTCGATCGGAAGTCCGTCCATGTCGGCGAGCGCCTGGTTGAGATGGACGTACCGGAGGTCCGGGTCGAACATGACCAGACCGATGGGGCAGGTCTCGAAAAGGGCGTCGAGGAAGGCGAGATTGGTCTTGACCCGATCGAGCTCGTCGCTACGGCTCGCCAGGATCATCACCACCGCAGGTCCTCCGGATCCGGTCACGGAGAAGACCCGGAAGCCGCAGTCGAACGCTGTGCCGTCACGATGCCGCGCTGTGAGCCGACCTCTCCAATACCCCCGGGTCCGGCCTCGCTCGGTCAGCCGGGCACACGAACCGGATGGGGCACGGGGCCCGTCGGCAAAGAGGACGGCGCCGGGCTTGGACAGGACGGCAGTGGAGTCGTAACCGAACAGGTCTCGCGCGCCGGGCCCCCAGTAACAGACGAGGTCACCTTCATCGATACCGAAGACGGCCACGGGCACATGCTCAAGCAGCGTCCCGGGCTCGGACCGGAACGGACCGTGAGCCTCCTGACCCCCCGGCCGAGCCGATGGCACGAGACGTCCCCTTCCACCCGACGCCCTATCCATCCATTATGCGGAGACCTTGGGCGTTCCGCGGCGGGAGCTGAAGCCTGTGGCCGGCGCGAGGTCGCCGGTCACCTCTGCGGCGACGTCCCCGCCCCGGTCCTGCTCACCGGCGACAACAAGGCCGTCGCCGAGGCGGTGGCCGCAGAGGTGGGCATCAACGACGCGCTCGCCCTCGCCCAGGCCGGCCTCGGCCCCATCGGGCTGCCTCGTCCTTCTTGGGCACCTCGACCGGCTCGATCCTGGCGGCGCGACCGTCGAGTGCCGCTCCCGTACGACGGATGCGTTCGGGCAGCAGGGTGTCGCTGAGCAGGCATCGAGGCAGCCGTACCCGCTGAGCGCGTGGAGCTGAAGAGATGGCGATCGGCACGGCCCTTCCGGCATTGCGGGAGAACCCGATGGGCGACCGGACGGCGCCTGGCCCCCGGAGCTGCTGGTCCACCACCGCGAGACGGTGGTGGAATCCGTCCGCCGCCTGATCCGGCCCCCGCGGCCGGCCGGCTGGGTCTTGTCCAGGCGGTCTACGCGGATCGACCCGGACAGGACCTCGGCCTGCCGGCGGTCCGGTCGATCCGCCCGCCGCCCCCCGTCTGCGCCGGCAGCGCCCCCTGCGTCCGCAGCCATCGCCGGACCATAGGACCGCCCGGCGCACCCGCTTGCCCCACACGCGAGGTGTGAGATCCACTCCGACCGGTTATCCGAGGGTAGGTACTCCACATTCCATGATGAAAGGGAAGCCGTGGCGCATCCAATCCAGGAGACCCGCTCCCTCGTCCGGCTGCATGTGAACGGCCGGCGGTACGAACTCGACGTGGACCACCGCGTCACGCTCCTGGACCTGCTGCGGGAGCACCTCGGCCTGACCGGAGCCAAGAAGGGCTGTGACCACGGCCAGTGCGGCGCCTGCACCGTCCTGGTCGGCGGGCGGCGCGCCAACAGCTGCCTGCTGCTCGCCGTCGCCCACGACGGCACCCAGGTCACCACCGTGGAAGGACTGGGCGACGACACCCGGGGGCCGCACCCCTTGCAGGAGGCCTTCCTGAAACGGGACGCCCTCCAGTGCGGCTACTGCACACCCGGCCAGCTCTGCTCCGCCGCCGGCCTGCTCGCCGAGGCCGCCGCCGACCCGGGGGCCGCGGACCTCAGCCGCGCCGGGATCGCCGAGGGGATGAGCGGCAACCTGTGCCGCTGCGGCGCGTACCCCCGCATCGTGGACGCCGTCCGGGACCTGGTGGCGACCTCGCAGGACGCCGTCCCGGCGAAGGACCCTGGCGACGGGCGGGTCGCGTGAAGCCGTTCGCGTACGTGCGCGCCACCAGCCTCCCGGAGGCCGTCGCCGCCCACGGAGCGCGGCCCGGCTCCCGCTACCTCGGCGGCGGCACCAACCTCGTGGACCTCATGAAGCTCGGGGTCGAAGCCCCCGACACCCTCGTCGATCTCACCGGGCTGCCGCTCGGTTCCGTCGAGGAGACCACGGACGGCGGCCTGCGCATCGGCTCCATGGTCCGTGGCAGCGACCTCGCGCTCCACCCCCTCGTCCGCACCCGCTACCCCGCCCTGTCCCAGGCCCTCCTGGCCGGCGCGTCGGCCCAGCTGCGCAATGTCGCCACCACCGGCGGCAACCTCCTCCAGCGCACCCGCTGCCCGTACTTCCAGGACGTGGCCAAACCCTGCAACAAGCGGGATCCCGGCACCGGCTGCGGCGCACGCGACGGAGTCCACCGCGACCACGCCGTCCTCGGCCACTCCGCGCAGTGCATCGCCACCCACCCGTCCGACATGGCCGTGGCGCTGGCCGCGCTCGACGCAGCCGTCGAGCTCCGGGGCCCGAACGGCGCCCGTACGGTACCCGCGACCGCGTTCCACCGGCTGCCGGGCGACCACCCTGAACGGGACACCGTCGTGGAGCCCGGCGAGATCGTCACGGCGGTCAGGCTCCCGCCGGAGCGCGCCGGGCTGCCCTCGCGGTACCGCAAGGCCCGCGACCGCGCCTCGTACGCCTTCGCGCTCGTCGCCGTCGCCGCCGTGCTCGACATCGCCGACGGACGCGTACGCCATGTCGCGCTCGCCTTCGGCGGGCTCGCCCACCGGCCCTGGCGCGCCACCACCGCCGAGGAACTGCTGCTGGGCGCCGCCCCCACCGAGAGCGCCGTACGGGAGGCCGTCGAGGCCGAGCTCGACCGGGCGGAGCCGCTGCGCGACAACGCCTTCAAGGTGCCCCTCGCCCGCAATCTCGCCTGCGACGTGCTGAACTCCCTCGTACCGGACGTCCTCGCCCGCGGCACCCGCTCCTGAACCCTCCCCGTCCCCGTCCCCGTCCCCTCCGCCCCACCCCACCCCACCCGGATCGCGAGGACCCGCCATGGACTCCAGCCCCGCCCACCAGGTGCCCGCCCTCGGCAGCCCCGCCACCCGCCGCGAGGGCCAGGAGAAGGTCACCGGAAGGGCGCTCTACGCAGCCGAGTACGCCCCGCCGGGGCGGGCGTACGCTTGGCCGGTGCCGGCCACCGTCGCCCGCGGGCGCGTCATCGCCGTCGACACCGCCGACGCGCTCGCCCTGCCCGGCGTACTCGCCGTCCTCACCCCCTACGACGCACCCCCGCAGGGCCCCCCCCACGACCCCACCCCAGTCTC